>JBDRTP010000433.1:0-22151 GCA_043823965.1 Chloroflexota bacterium | reverse complement strand
AAAAAGACCCTATTAGTTGCCCTGTTGCTGGCTGTTGCCATTGGCGTGTTCGCCACCGGTGTGGCCTTTGCCCAGGAACCTCAGCCGCCAGCGCAACCCTTCGGCTCTGGCTTTGGAGGCGGGATGATGGGAGGCGGACGCGGCCGAGGCATGATAGCAGGCGGACAAGCTGGCCCGATGCATACATACGTTGTTAATGCCTTTTCCGCCAAAGTTGGCTTGAGCGTTGAACAAGTCAACGAACTGCTGCAGAGCGGCAAGACGATGTACCAAATCGCCCTCGACCAGGGCGTCCCTGAAGCCGACATCCCGGCCCTGCTGACCGAAGTCCATACAACCGCCTTCGAAAAAGCCGTGGCGTCGGGTGCCATAACTCAAGAGCAGGCTGACTGGATGAGCCAGCGCATGGCTCAGAGGCAAGCGGACGGCTATGGCTTTGGCAACTGCGGCGGCACAGGCCAGCCGGTTGGCGCAGGCATGATGCGCGGCGGCCACTGGCAGCAGCAAACCAATCCGTAAATAGTTAAAGCGTACGAAGTAATCGGGAGGCTGAGAATGCCTCCCGATTTTTACTTTTTACATTTTACGGTGACGGTCGGAAAGGAAGTGATTTAACCAAAACACCCCCAGATATGGGGGCTGTGGGGCGGCATACCGCCATGTATCAGGCTGGGGGCAAAGGATTCGAACCTCTACAAACTGATCCAGAGTCAGTTGTCCTACCATTAGACGAGCCCCCAACATGAGCGGGCAATATTTTACCACGCCCTTGCCGAGCCGTCTAGTGAAATATCAATAATCGGTGGTGGCGTCAGGTCAAGTGCTGTGGGGCGGGAGTTATCCCGCCTAACACCTGCGAGCGGGATAACATCCCGCTCCACCATGAGTATCACTTCTTTTTAGCCACTCCCCCAATATTCTACCTGGAAGGAACACCCTCTCGCAGGTTATAATTCAGCCCAACCATGCAAAAAGAGGATGCAAACATGACACCGAATGATTTCCGCCAACCCACCGACTTCATCCGCGCAGCGGTCGCCGAAGACCTGCGCACCGGGCGCTTCGACTACGTCCGCACGCGCCTGCCCCCGGAGCCGAACGGCTACCTGCACATCGGCCACGCCAAGGCGTTCCTGATTGACTACAACACCGCCAAAGAAAACGGCGGTGAGTTATACCTGCGCTTCGACGACACCAACCCGGCCAAAGAAGAGACCGAGTACGTCGAAGCCATCAAGGAAGACGCGCAGTGGCTGGGCATCCACTGGGTCAAAGAGACTTACGCCTCGGACTATTTCGGCAAACTGTACGAATGGGCCGTCATCCTGGTCAAAAAGGGCAAGGCCTACGTGGACGACCAGTCCGCCGAGGAGGTAAGTAAAAATCGCGGCACGCTGACCGAGCCCGGCGTCGAGAGCCCGTTCCGTAATCGTTCGGTCGAGGAGAACCTCGACCTGCTCGAGCGCATGAAGAACGGCGAGTTCCCGGATGGCTCCCGCGTCCTGCGCGCCAAAATTGACATGGCGCACGGCAACATGAACATGCGCGACCCGGTCATGTACCGCATCCTGCACGAGCCGCCCCATCATCGCACCGGCAGGAAATGGTGCATCTACCCGCTGTACGACTGGTCGCACGGCCAGAACGACTCGATGGAAG
The DNA here is from genome assembly GCA_043823965.1 of Chloroflexota bacterium. Lineage (GTDB taxonomy): Bacteria > Chloroflexota > Anaerolineae > Anaerolineales > Villigracilaceae > CG2-30-58-95. The sequence continues at coordinate 20,492 of JBDRTP010000433.1, read as the reverse complement.
GCATCACCCACTCGCTTTGCTCACTGGAATACGAAGACCACCGTCCTTTGTACGAATGGTTCCTGAAGGAACTGGGCGTCTTCCAGCCGCGCCAGATCGAGTTCGCCCGCCTGAACCTGACCTACGCCATGATGAGCAAGCGCAAACTGCGCAAGCTGGTCGAGATGGGCATCGTCAAAGGCTGGGACAACCCGCGCCTGACCACCCTGCGCGGCCTGCGGCGGCGCGGCGTCACTCCCGAAGCCATCCTGGATTTCATCGCCAAAATCGGTGTCGCCAAAAACGACAGCCTGATTGACATGGCCCTGCTCGAATCCTGCATTCGCGACGACCTCAACAAGCATTCCCCGCGCCGCATGGCTGTGCTGCGCCCGCTCGAACTGGTGATTGACAACTACCCCGACGGCCAAGTCGAAGAGATGAACGCGGTCAACAATCCCGAAGACCCGTCGGCTGGGGCGCGTAAAGTGCCATTCTCGAAGGTGCTTTACATCGAGCAGGACGACTTCCGTGAGACGCCGCCGCCCAAGTATTTCCGCCTGTATCCGGGCAACGAGGTCCGGCTGCGCTACGCCTATCTGGTGACCTGCACCGGCATCGTGCGGGACCCGGGGACCGGCGCGCTGACCGAGGTGCATTGCACCTACGACCCGGCGACGCGCGGCGGCGACGCGCCCGACAGGCGCAAAGTCAAATCCACCATCCACTGGGTTTCGGCGGCGCACGCCGTGAAAGCCGAGGTGCGCCTGTACGACCGGCTGTTCACCGTCGAGAATCCAGATGTGGGCGATGATATCAATTCCATCCTCAACCCTCACTCGCTCGAAATGCTGGCGGATTGCTTCGTCGAACCGTCCCTGGCGGAGGCCATCCCCGGCGACAAATTCCAGTTCGAGCGCACCGGCTACTTCTGCGTAGACGCGGACTCAGCGCCGGGGAAACCGGTGTTCAACCGGACGGTGACGCTAAAGGATACGTGGGCGAAGATCGAACAGAAGGCAGACCTCCGAGGTCTTTGAGACCTCGGAGCCTATATTGTTGTCTCGATGCTGCGAATCGCATCCCTGAGTTCCTCATTGTCAAAAGCTTCCGCCAACGCGTCAAGGCGCTCGAAAAAAGCCGGGTCTTCAAGGACAACGATGCGCCGGTTCTGAACCTCGCGAAGGAAGCGGTTGTAAGAAATGTCAGCCATGGATGCTCCACCGCGCAAGTCCGTTTCACTGTGCATGTAAGCCTGAATAGCACGATCAAGCTTTTGGGCGCGTAGTCCTTCCAAAATCCATTTTTTCATGAGCGCCGCTTCGGTAATCGCGGTTTGCTGGGCAACACGCGCCAACTCATCGGCCTCTCTGGGGGCTAATCGAATTGATTTTGTAATTACCATTTCGCTCATTGCGCTTCACCTCGCTTGCGAGCTATCTCATCTACAACAGCCTCCGCCCGTCGTATCAACGCGAGGCTGGTTATTAATGCCAGACGATGCAAATATCCTCGTACTGCTCTTAACGTGATTTTGCCTTCGGCATAGAGCAGGACACAGAAATCTGGCACGCTGACGCACTGAATGTTCAGAGATCGAGCAAACTGTAAGGGACGATAGTCATTGATCAGCAATATCCACGACTGCTCTCGCGCCAATGAAATAGCGTGCGCTTCTCCTATGCCGAACAACGGCAGAGCCTGCTGTATTTCGGTAAGGTGCAGCCTCCCGTCTTCTTTCATCACCTTGAATAACATCGCTTGCGGATAAACTAACGATGTTTCCTCGGGGTCTGTGGTCATAATCTCCTTTTCGACCGCCTGACAATAATGGACACGGAAGAAATCAAACAGATAAGGTACAACCCCGATTTGCGTTGCGATATTCCAGAAAGAAGTGTCTAAAGATGCATCGAGCATCGCCATGTTTTGATTGTATTCTCCATTCGGGTAATTGTCAATCTGCCTGACAGACCTCCGAGGCTGTAAGACCTTGTGTTGACTATGGCAGGCGTTTGGTTTACAATTGCTCTACAGCAAAAGATCAAAGTTTAGTCCCACAGGAAAGCGCAAGCGGCGATGAGGTGGTCGTCGTCGTCTTCAAAACCCGCCTCGATGAGCAGGGCCAGTATGTGCCCAACAACTTTGTGGTGACCGGATGGGCCAGGTATATCCGACCGAAAAGGTGAGCCAATGAGTGCACTCGAGTTGTATCAAACAGAGATCATAGCACATGATGGAACACCGGTACGTCTCGTCTATGACCCAGAAGCGGACATTCTGGAAATCTTCTTTGGCGAGAACGAACCGGCTACAGGTATCGAACTCACCGACTACATCATTTTGCGCCTGAATAAGCAGACCCGACAAGCCTTAAGTTTGCTGCTGTTGCACTTTTCCATTTTGACCGAGGACACGGAATATGGACCGCGTAGCTATCCCCTGAACAAGCTCGATGAATTATCGGAAGACTTACAGGAACTCGTGCTTCACGTAATCACTTCAATGCCCGTTAGTCAGTTCTTGAAGCTATCCTATTTCCAGGCCTCGCCAACGAAGCGGATACCTTTTACCTACGTGGAATCACAGCCGGCAGTGGTTATAGCGTGATACGTTCGGAAGAGAGAATTATGCGCCGTATCATCCTGATTGCTCTTTTCCTGCTCGCTTCGACTGCGCTCAGCGCAGGCCTGACCGCCTGCAGCAGCGCCCCCGCGCCCACAGCAGCTTTGCCCACCCACCACCCCAACACCGACGATTACTCTGACGGCTACCCCGACCTTGACGGCCACACCGACCCCAACCGTCACGCTGTCCCCAACGCCGACATTGACCCCCACTGCAACCCTGGTTGTAGGGCATTGGCCTGACATTCTGCACACGATTGCGTCCCAGGTATGTTACTGGGACAAAGACGGGCAGGGCTTCACGACCATAGGGTCTGAAGCTCTGTACAACGCCGGATATGAATCCGGTCTTGGGTTTTCAGAGCCCAATGGACAAGGGGGGTATAAGCTGTGCTCACTTTATATTGAGCAACTCACCAATGAGGATATGAAAGTTGTGTTCCCAATCCAGAATCCCGATGGGGAAATGGAGGTAATGATTTACTGCTTCCACTTCCCCACAAGGGGAAGTAATGAAGTGGTGCAAGTGAGCTGTCCGTGACAGCTCACTTTTTTAACATTTGGTGCTCATACTTTTACTTGACACACCGATTTCCCTACGGGGGCTGGCGACATAGAAATTGGCAAGTATTTTTTGGCCCAAGATTTGTGGTACAGCGGCTAGCCCTTGGGGTTGCGCAGCGAAGTCCGCTTATTGCGACACTCCACTACGTTGCGTGTCGCACTACAAACAGTGTCGCACTACGAGCGTCAATCTGCCGTCTTCTCCAAAATCTCAATCGCCTTCCCCGCCCTTTTCAGCACCTTCTCCTTCCCCACAATCGCCATACTCTCGAACAGCGGCGGGCTGACGGTTTGTCCGGTAATGGCTACGCGCAGGATGCCAAATATCTGCCCGGCGCTCAATCCAAGCTCCTCCACCAGCATGCGCAGGGCTGGCTCGGTAGTCGCCTGCGTTATATCCACCAGCCCTTCCAGAATTTGCAGACACATGCGTAAAACTGAGGCCGACTCAGCCGGCGTCATCTTCTTGCCCACCAGTTCTTCCGGTTTGGGTGAAACATTTTCCCTGAAGAAGAATTCGGCCCATTGCGGGGCTTCATCCAGCGTCACCAGCCGCTCGCGGATGAGCGGGGTGATCTTCAACAGCAGGGCATCGTCCACAGTGAGACCGGCGCGGACAAAATATGGTTTGATGCGTCCGGCCAGGTCCTCATTCGTCATGCGGCGGATGTGTTCGCCGTTGAAATGATCCAGTTTGGCAAAATTGATGGCGGCAGGCGAAGGCGTGAGACTGTCGATGTCAAAGCGTTGCACTATCTCGTCAAGGGTCATCACGTCGTCCTCGGAGACACCCCAGCCCATCAACGCAATCCAGTTCAGCACGCCTTCGGGGAGGTAGCCGAGTTCCTTCAAATCGCCGATGTAAATCGAGTAGCCGCTATCCATCGCAATGGCCGTATCGCGCTTGCTCATTTTGCCCTTGCCGGAAGGTTTGAGGAAGACTGAAAGATGTATCCAGACCGGCTCCTGCCAGCCGAAGGCGCGCACCAGATTGACGTGCAATGGAAAGGTGCTCAGCCACTCCGCCCCGCGAATGACGTGGGTGATGCCCATCAGGTGGTCGTCCACCATCGCAGCGAGGTGATAGGTGGGCAAACCATCCGATTTGAGCAGCACGTAATCATCTATCATTTCATTCGGGACGGCGATGGGGCCGCGCAGCAAATCCACTGCGCTTGTCGTGCCTGCGCGCGGCGACATGAAGCGGATGACATGCCGCTCGCCATTTGCAGCGCGGCGGCGGGCCTCATCCGGGTCAAGATTCCGGCAGAAACCGTCGTAACCGGTATTCAATTTTTGCTTCTGGCGTTCCTGGCGAACTTTCTCCAGCCTGTCCGCCGCGCAAAAGCACGGATACGCCGCGCCCTTCTCAACCAGTTCCCAGGCGTGCGGGTGATAAATCTCGCGCCGCTCGGACTGGCGGTACGGGCCGCAGGGGCCGCCGATATCCGGGCCTTCATTGTATTCGATTCCCATCCAGCGCAGGCCATCCATCACTTCCCGCTCCGAGCCGGGGACAGTGCGTTTGGTATCAGTATCCTCGATGCGCAGGATGAAGGTCCCGCCGGTGCGCCGCGCCAACAGGTAATCGTACAGCGCGGTGCGGGCGCTGCCGAGGTGCATGCGGCCGGTTGGAGAAGGGGCGAAACGCACACGGACAGGTGTAGAAATCAAGAAAAGTCTCCGATAATTAGAATTCCAGCGGCTTGTGGCGCACGACCACGCTCTCTACCAGACCAATCCCCAACATCAGAGAAAGCAACCCGCTACCGCCATAGCTGATGAACGGGAGGGGTAAGCCCGTGACAGGGATCAGATTCAGATTGACGGCAATGTTCACCGAGGCTTGAAAGAAGATCATGATCGCAACGCCGTAAGCCAGCATCGAACCGAATGTATCGCGCGCCAGTCGTGCGGCGCGTAAACAGCGGTATATAATAAAGACCAGCAGCGCGATGGTCAGCACCGCGCCGATCAGACCAAATTCCTCGCTGATGACCGATAAAATAAAGTCGGTGTGGCGCACCTTCATAAACCGCAACTGGGTCTGCGTTCCTTGACCATAACCCTCGCCGAACCACCCGCCGGAACCAATCGCGGTCAAGGCCTGCAGCACGTTATAAGTTGCACCGTGACGGGCGTTTGGATCAGGAAAGAAGAAGGTAAGGACGCGCTCTTGCTGGTAACCCTGGAGGAACGGAAAGCCGACGATTGCAGCACCCAAGCCCGTCACGATAATTGCCACCAGGTGTTTGATCTGTAACCCGTTCACCCACACCATAGCCGCCCAGATAACCATGATAACGATGGTCGTACTCAGGTTGGGTTGTAAGAGGATCCAGATCATCAGACCCAAAGCGATAAGCAGGCTCTTAGCGATCCAAAACCAGTCTCGCGGCGCATCTTGACTGCGAGCGAAGTAATCTGCAAGGGCGATGATGATCGCCAGCTTGGCAACTTCAGCCGGCTGGATCAATATCGTGCCAACCTCGAACCAACGCGCCGCGCCAAAACGGGCGATGCCCGAAAGAAAAAGAATGACCAGGAAGAGCATCGTCCCGAAATAGAGCACCCGGCTTAGAGACGACCAGTAGCGATAATCCAGGACTGTCGCAATAAGGATGACAAGCAGCCCGAGGCTGGCATACAGGATCTGCCGGTTGATTAACGGCAGGAGGCTCTCATTACCGGCGATTGCCGAGCGAATCATGGCAACGCCAAAGGCGCTGGCCAGGATGACTGCACCCAGCAGCCAGAAATCGAAATGCCGCCAAAATTCACCACGTGACATAACAGTCTATCGTAAACGCCGGCGGGTTGCGCTGCGCAGGGGAATATCGGCCACCAGGCGCTGAGAACGCCCATCCTGGGCTACGCTGATGCGCACCGCCCCGGAATCAATATCCACATGGCGCGAGATGGTCTCGATCAAGTCGTCCTTGAGCGCTTCCAACTGCGCCGGCGTCAGGTCGGTGCGATCGTGGATCAGGACAAACTGCAGGCGCTCCTTGGCGCTGCTGGCACTTTTTTTCCGTCCAAATATGCGGTCAACTATGTTCATCTCATTTCCTCCCCAGAAGACGCTGCCATAATCCCTGGGAATCCAAGTCAACGAAGGGCACCTCCTCGCCCATCAAGCGGCGGGCGATATTTCGAAAGGCCAGCCCGGCTTTGCTCTTTGCATCCAGTGCCAGCGGTGTACCCTTATTTGAAGCCACGATAACGTTTTCATCTTCCGGGACAATCCCAAGCAATTTGATCGCCAGCAGGTCGAGTATATCCTCCACCGAGATCATATCGCCGCGCTTTACCATGGCTGAATTCAACCGGTTAAGGATGAGTTCTGGCGGACCTTTTTCCTCCGCCTCCACCAAGCCAATCACCCGATCGGCATCCCTCACCGCCGATATCTCGGGATTGGTCATCACGATGATTTTATCTGCCCCGGCGATAGCATTGTGAAAGCCACGTTCGATGCCAGCCGGGGAATCGATCAGCACCCAGTCACACTCCGGGCGCAGCTCGTTGCAGATACGAACCATATCGCTCGGCGAGACGGCGCTTTTATCGCGGGTCTGCGCGGCCGGGATCAAATATAGTTCGGGGAGGCGTTTATCGCGGATCATTGCCTGACGCAAGCGGCAACGTCCCTCGACCACATCCACCAGATCGTAAACGATGCGGTTTTCCAGGCCCATCACCACGTCCAGGTTACGCAGGCCAATGTCGCTGTCCACGCAAACTACTTTTTGCCCTTTAGCGGCCAGCGCCACGCCAATATTGGCGACTGCCGTCGTCTTGCCGACACCGCCCTTTCCAGAAGTTATCGTCAGCACCTTTGCTGTCATCTCTTCATCCTATTTTTCCTTATGCCTGCCAGGGTTCAGCCACGAGAATTCCATCCTTCAGGCGGGCAATCTCTGGTTGAACCTTACCTTTTCGTTTTGGTGATACAGCGATCTCACCGGCTATACGCAGTTGGGTTGGTGTCAGTTCCAATGCACATACCACCGCATTCAGATCCCCTTGCGCGCCAGCGTGGACGACGCCACGCAATCGCCCCCAGACCAGGATACTGCCGCTCGCCACGATTTCCGCGCCCGGGTTGACATCTCCCATCACGGTCACGTGACCGGGGAATTCGACGAGTGTGCCAGAACGGAGCGTACGTGGCAGCCAGAGAGCGATTACGTCCATCGCTGCCGTCAGGCCTTCGGCATCCGGAGCATGCTGGACCTGGCTTGGTCGCGGTTTCGAGATGCGGGTCGCCAGTCCGAGGTTTTGTGCGGTTTGCTCGGTGGTCGAGGAGCTACTCAAGACCGCCCAAAAGAAGATACCGCGCTCAGAAAGCATTTCACGCAACGCAACCAATTCGGCGACATGTAAAACCTGACCGCCCACATCCAGCACCAAACGCGCGCCTTTGAAGAAAGCGCGCCGTTCGTCTATGGCATTGATCAGCGCGACCTGCAGGTTTGCCCAGGCTGCATCGCCCAGCTTGACCAGCAAGCCATCCCGAATGCCTTTGATATCAATCAGCGAAGGTACCTTGCTCATATATGGCCGTGATTATACATCTACACTCCCACTACGGCAAATCACATTCCGCCGAGTAGGCCGACGGCATTTTCAAGTCAGCCTCAAGGCTGCTGTCCCCCGCTGAGGCCCTGAGCGATATTAATGGCTTTGATCTCGAAGTAGGCATCCATGACCTTTTTGATAATCGGAGCGGCCACGCTGGCGCCCTCACCGGCGTTATAGGCAAAAGCCACAATGACGATTTCCGGATCATCATAGGGCGCGTAAGCCACTGTCCAGGCATGTGTCGGCCATTCACCGTACCGGCAGCGGTTCTGCTCCAGGGCTACGTCGTCGCAGTACTCGGCCGTCCCCGTCTTGCCTGCAACAGCAATCGGGTAGTTCAAGAAGGACGTGTCCTTGTGGAGCGTGCCGCGCCCATCCACGACTGCCAGGCGCATCCCCTCCTGGATTTTACTTACCACCCAGGCTTGGACTGTCTTCATCAGGCCGGTCTCGGTACAATAACCGCCCTCGCAGCGGTAATCCTTTATGATCGGATCGGTCGTAATATCCCAGCGCGCGTGGGGCTGGAAAGGAGACATCTGCCAACTGCCTGAAACCGGCGAATTATAGAAATTGAGCTGTGAGTCACGCCACATCGGCACTATGTTGCCATCCCCGTCAACAATAGCTTTGATAATCGTCGGCTGCATCAGCTTGCCGTTATTGGCAATGGTGGCGGCCGACATCAAGACCTGGATCGGCGTCGAGGCGACATATCCCTGCCCAACGCCGGCAATGTAGGTATCGCCGGTGGACCAGTTCTCGCCTTTGTTTATCCGCTTCCAGGTCGGGTCGGGGATCAGGCCGGAGGCTTCACCCAGCAATTCCACACCTGATAGCTGGTCATAGCCGAGGGCGCGCGCATATTGTTTCAAACGCAGAATACCCAACCCCTCCGGGATTTCATCCTTATATCCCCCGCCGAGCTTGTAGAAGCAAACATTGCTCGACCAGGCAATGCAATGCAAGAAGTCAATTTGCCCAAAGCCGTCTTCGTTCCAGTCCACATAGTCGCGTTCGTTGCCGGGGTCAGTAGGAGAAAATTTCTCGACCAGGGTAAGTTTTCCGGGTGCATCAATGATCTGATCCAAAGTCACCACACCCTCGTTCAGCGCGCCGGTAGCCGTAGATAGTTTGAATGCCGACCCGGGAGGATAAGTAGCCGATATCGCCGTATTCAGCAATGGGTGGCGCGGATCCTGGCTGAGTTGCTGGTAGTAATAAGTCGGAATGAAGCGCGCCATGCGATTGTTCTCATACGTCGGGTATGAGACCATCGCGAGAATCTCGCCGGTCTTCGGGTTCATGGCAATGACCACCCCGCTGGTGATACGCAAGTAGCCATGCCACTCATTCCAGGAATCGATCTCACCCACCAGGGCTGCCCGGGCTGCGGCCTGTAGGCGGGTATCAATGGTCAGCATCACGTTATCACCAGCAACCGGCGCGACCGGAGGCTGCAGATTGCCGAGTTCCTTTCCGGCCACATCCACCTCGATGACGCGCTTGCCAGGTTGACCGATCAGGATGCTATCCAGCGAGGCCTCGACGCCCGCGTAGCCGACCTTGTCGCGGCCCGGCCTGAAGCCCTGGTCGCGATAATCCTGTTCCAGGATGGCCGGTATCGGCCCCAAAAAACCAACCAGATTTGCGGTCAACGAGCCGGTCGTATAATCGCGCACCGGCTCGATCTCGATGCTTACACCCGGCCAATCCAATGCGCGTTCGCGGACGACTAGCGCGGTTTCCTCGCTGACGTTGCAGGATATCTTGACCTGGTCGTAGGGTGCAAGCGATTCACCCAGAGCAACCAGTTGCGTGATACCTGGCCCGGGCGTACAGGGGGAGATCAGTATGGCTTCTTCCAGCGTGCCCTGATTGACCGGCACAGCGCTAAGTTGTGAGAGTTCTCGATAAATGCGCTGGATATCGGAGTCGTCATCGGGTAGATAGGCCGGGGTAATGACAATATTGTACGATGCGACATAGCGCGCCAGCACAATACCGTTGCGGTCATAGATAATCCCGCGCGCGGGTGGGAGGCTGACCTGCCGCGTGCGGTTCTTTTCCGCCTGGGTCGTCCATTCCACGCCCTGCAAGATTTGCAAATTGAAGAGGCGGCTGAGGAAAACCGCGAAAACCAGGCCGATGACAATATAGATCGTCAGGAAACGCCCGCCCTGGAAGTGTGAAGGGGTTGTCGTCCGGGTCATGCTTCCACTTCCAGCGGATAGAGCCACCTGGCTAAGTCTCTGAGCAGGGAATAAACCGGGATCGCCAGGAATAGATTGAGCAGGATGCTCGGCAGGGTGATCAGGCTTAGAGAATCCCCGAATGGCAAGGGATCACCCGAAAGGCGAAGCGTGATAAGTGAGAGTAAGTGCATAAACAAGGTACCCACAAAACTAACCGTAAACATCGCCAGTAGCGGCGCCTGCCAGACGCGGCGCTGCAAGAGACGCGCAACCCCGATGACGAGCAAATAACCAGCGAGCGGGACGAACCAGGGCAGGCCGGAGACAAATCCGACCAACGCGCCTGCCGCCAAAGCCCACTGCCAGGCTGTATTGATACGCCCCTGTAAAGCCCAAGCCGCCAGGATGACCAAGACCAGATCTGCGCTTCCATATAGAAGATTGATCCGGCTGATCACCGCGCTTTGGAGCATCAGCGCCATGAGTAAGACAGGAATTGCAACCAAAGTCGCCATAGTTCAAGGAGCCGGCGTAGGGATGAGAGGCGCAATATCCACCGCTTTAAAGTTCGTGATGACCAGGACGAACTGGAGCTGGTTGTAATCCACAATCGGTTGGATGGCGGCCTGCTGGAAAAGCTCGTAATCCAATTTGCGGACGCTGACCACCTGTCCGACCAGAAGATTGGGAGGATAACCGCCGCCCAAACCAGAGGTCAAAACGACATCGCCGGGTTGAACGGTCACATCCTGGGAGATCATATCCAGTGAAAGGTCGCCGGTGATGGAACCAACCAACAGCGCCTCGGTCTTTGAATTTTTCAAGCTGACGTTGACCGCCGAGGCCGGGTCGGTGATCAGTTGGAGGCGGGACGCATTGGCAGTAACCGCGTCCACACGCCCGACCAGGCCCTGGTCCGTGACGACCGGCATGCCCCGGCGGATGCCGTCGTTCGAGCCGATGTTGATGATGACATAACGGAGGAACGGGCTGGGGTCACGCCCGATTACGGTTGCCGCCTTATAGGTGTTCTCCGGACTGGCACGCGCAAAATCCACCAGCGCGGAAAGGATTTGCGTCTCTGTCACCTGTTGTTGAAGCTCGATGACCTGGGTCTGCAAACGGGCAACCTCCGCTTCCAGTTCGGCATTCCGTTGCCGCATGGAAGCCACATCCCTCGGCACAGTGAGGAAGTCAACCACGGCCAGGTAGCGGCTGGAAATCCAGGTTTGCGCCCCGACAACAGATTGGCTAATCGAATTGCTCAACGGGGAAAAATATCCGCCCAATGCAAGCGCCACCAGACCGAAAGCCACCACGGCGATGATGATCGTTTGCAATGAGCGTGGAAAGGATTGTCTCATCTTAAAATTGTCTCACGAACACCGCGTCAGGTTGACGCGGCCACGCGATTACGCCATCACGAATGACGCGTGCTACCGCGCTCCAGACCGACCAGGTAACGGCTCATGCCTGGGAAATCCTCGAGCACCATACCCGCGCCGCGCACGACGCAGGTCAGTGGATCTTCGGCTACCCAAACGCGGAGGTTCAATTCGTCGCTAAGGCGTTCAGCCAGTCCCTGCAGGAGCGCCCCACCGCCCGCCAAACAAATTCCATTATCCATTAAATCAGCCACGGTATCGGGTGGAACTTCATCGAGCGCATCTTTTATCGTATTCACGATGACTTGCGTCGAAGCCGAGAGCGCCTCGCGCACTTCAACCGAGGAAATTTCAATCGATTCGGGCAAGCCGGTAACCAGGTTGCGGCCACGCACTTCCGCGGTCTTTTCCACCGGAAGCGGAAAAGCCGAGCCGATATTCCACTTGACCTGTTCGGCAATGCGTTCACCAATGAGCAGGTTGTACTTGTTGCGGACGAACTGGACAATCTCTTGATCCATCTCATCCCCGGCCACGCGCAAGGACCTGGAGACAATCACCCCCCCCGCCGCCATGACCGCCACTTCGGTCGTGCCGCCGCCGATATCCACGATCATGCTGCCGCGCATTTCCCCAATCGGCAGTCCCGCGCCCAATGCGGCGGCAACCGGTTCTTCGATCAGGAAGGTTTCGCGCGCCCCAGACGACATAGAAGCGTCATAGACGGCGCGTTTTTCAACTTCGGTCACTCCGCAAGGAATGCCAATCACCACGCGAGGCCGCGGTAAAGGCACTACAGTCTGCTCGTGCACTTTACCGATAAAATACTCCAGCATGGCTTCGGTGATTTCGAACTCCGAGATCACGCCGTCATGCAAGGGCCGCACGACTACTATTGCGCCGGAGGTCCTGCCCACCATTTCCCTGGCCTCCAAACCTATCGCCAACGGCTGGCGGGATCGCTTGTCTATCGCGACCCACGAGGGTTCGTTAATGACAATTCCCTTCCCACGCACATGCACCAGGGTATTTGCTGTCCCCAGATCAATGCCGATGTCTAATGAAAAAAGGCCTAGCAGCCAGTTTAGGGGGTTGAAAGCCAAGATCTGCTCCTGAATTAGTTTATAACGGAAATATTATACCATGAGGCATTATTTGTCGAATTCATTACGATCTTTGGATTTTGCGCGATCCGTCAATATTTATGCCCCCTATGCTTGACCATGGTCAGCAAGTTGCCCGCTTCGCCAAGCGACTCGAAGCGCACCTCGTCCATGAGTTGCTGCATCAGGTAGACGCCCAGGCCACCCGGTCGCCGTTTATCCAGGTCAGAGGATAAGTCCGGCTCCGCCAGGGTGGATGGTTTGAAAGGTTTGCCATGATCGCGCAGCATGATCGTCAAACGATCATCTTCCGCGTCACAGGTACATTCGATCTCGCCCCCATTATCCAGCCCATAGGCATGTTCAATGATATTTGTGCAGGCTTCGTCAACGGCCAATTCCACCGCGTAGATTTCGGTATCGTCCATACCGGCGTCTTTTGCCGCCTGAACGGCAAATTGGCGCATTTCTTCCAGATGTTTATACCTGGCTGGGAAAATGGCTGTGCGCATTTGAATAGCCAGAGGCCGCCTCACGCAGGGGGGCGGCCTCAATCAGTCTACATTCTACCTGGCGAATTAAAAACTTCCGACCGCAGCGGTGACGTCATCGAAAATCTTGAAGAGGGGGGTGAAGCCGGTCAGGTCAAGCGCTTCGTAAATCCGTTTTGGCACGCCGGCCAGCACAACTTCGCCCCGGTTGTAGCGCTTGCAACTACGCTGACCGACGAGCAGAGCGCGGAAGCCTGCGCTGGACATGTACTCCAATCCATTCAAGTCAAGCACGATCTTGTAGCGGCCAGCCTTATTGACCGCTTCGATGGCCTCGTTCAGTTGGGGAGCGGTGTAACTGTCCACGCGCCCTTTCAGGCTGATCAAATCACAATGTTTATAATGCTGATTCGTGATTTCCATTTGGCCTCCGGTGGTGCACAAAAGATGAGGCTCATCAGTGGATTGTGTGCGACTATGTGACAGTCACTTCGGAAGTGACTGTCACATTTCACGCTTTTTTTCCGCATGAGCCGAAGATGATCGCTTGCCCAAAATTATATCATGAGTATATTGACACAGTTATCCTATTCGATTATGCTTCATGCGTCCGGGTGGGCCCGGCGCGGCAGAGCCTTGCGAACCCCGTCAGGTCCGAGAGGAAGCAGCGGTAAGGAAGTGACTCTGGGTGCCGCCGGTAAACCTGCCCGGATATTTTGTAACATCCCCTACCCATTCCTCCCTTCCTATGGCAAAATAACCCCATGTCGCGCTGGCAGAAGTTCTTTATCATGATCGCCCTCGGGCTGGCGGCCGGCCTGGTGTATGGCTGGGTGATCAGCCCGGTCGAATATACAAATACCACGCCCGACACCTTGCGCGCTGATTATCGCCGCGATTACGTGCTGATGGCAGCCGAGGTTTTCAATGCCGACCAGAATTTGGACCAAGCTGCACGACGACTGGGGATACTGGGCAGCGAGCACCCCGCCAGGATCGCGACACAGGCGTTAAATTACGCTCAACAGGCCAATTTCCCCGAATCTGACCTCGCCCTGCTCCAGAGCCTGGCGACTGCCCTCCAGACCTGGCAGCCGGTTTCAGGAGGCGGCTCACCATGAGCGCCGAACGCGAGCCGCGCCGCGGCCCCTGGTACCTGCTGACCGGCGTGTTGATCGGTTTGGCGCTCGGACTGCTGGTCGCGTGGGTCATCTCGCCCGTCCAGTATGTGGACACCGCGCCGGCCTCGTTGCGCGCCGATTTCAAGGACCAATACCGCAGCATGATCGCCTCCGCCTACCTGGCGACCGGCGAACTCGGGCGGGCGCAATCCCGCCTGTCCCTGCTGGGGGATGCCGACCCGCGACAGGCGTTGACCCTCCAGGCTCAACATGCCCTCTCCGTTGGCGATCCGAATGGTTCTGCTTACGCGCTGGCCCGGCTGGCAGATGCGCTGAAACAACCCCCCAATGAGGCCAGCCTCTCTCCGACACCAGAGTTGATCGCCTCGATAACACAATCCCCTCCGGGCAGCGCAACCATCACGCCAACCCGCCGGCCGACGTCCGCGCTTACACCTACCTACTCCCCTACCCCACGCCCGACGCGTACCCCAACCCCAACGGTCGGCGCGGCTTTTGTATTGGTTCCGCAGGAAAATGTTTGTGACGTGAACCTATCCGAGGGGCTTTTACAAGTCGAAATCCAGGACGCAGCCGGGCAGCCCATTCCAGGGGCCGGGATCATCATTTCGTGGGAGGATGGCGAGGAGCACGTCTTCACCGGTCTGAAACCGGAACTTGGGAACGGTTACGCCGATTTCGTAATGAAGCCCAACGTTGGGTATAGCCTTCAACTGGCTTCCGGCAGCCAACTGGTGACAAATCTGAGCGCGCCCTCCTGCCAGACAGACAGCGGCGATAGCTATCGCGGCGGCATACGATTGCTCTTCCGGCAGGCTGAATAATTGCCGTTATCTTACGGCCGCCAATCGCCTCGCAAGAAGATGATCACATCCGCTTGAGCGCTTGGGTCATATTTTGTCCTGATCTGGCCTGAGCCTAGTTCCATCGTGGACATCAAATAACGTAGCGCGTAAGGCTTGCCGCTGTAATCAACCACTGTTGTACGCCCATCTGCATAATAGAAGATAGGGAATTCAGGGTGGTCAATAGTATTCCCGATCAATACCACATTCATCCCCTGCAAAGTGAGATAGTCACTCGCATTCTGGGCCAGGCCGGTGATACCCGAGCCGCTATTCAGCACCACCACACGCGCGGCTTCATCGTGCAATAACTGCGCCTGGTCGCCGGTTGCCAGGGGGCTTAACGCGCCGCCACCAAAAACTTCATCCCGCAATTCGCGGATTTTATCGGGAATGGGTTTAAAGATATCCAGGTTGTCGGGAGAAACCCCGATGGTCATCATGCTGTAATCAATTACACCCTTCTCGATATTGGAGCGGGAAATCTGCAAGCCCAACACGCTCAACCTGACTGCGTCGTCCAACGCGAGATTGGTATGGATTCCCGTGGAAAGCTCCTGATAAAGCGCCGGGACTTTCGCAACCAGCGCAGGTAACATGTTCAACGAAAGGACTTTATCCCGGATCGCAAAGATGACCTGTTGCTGGCGATTCGCCCGATCAACGTCGCCGCCTTGTGTGTCACGCGAGCGGGCATAGGCCAGAACCATGGGGCCATCGAAGTGGTACTGGCCTGGGGGTAAATCGTATACAGTATTATGTTTGCCCAGCGGGTCGAGCGTGATCGTTTGGGAGACATCCAGATCGAGGCCGCCAATCTCATCGATCATCTGCTCGAAAGCATTGAAATCAATTTGGGCATAATAATTAATTGTCACACCCAGGAAACTCTCGACCGTCTTTATCGCCAGACCGGGACCGCCGCCAGGCAACTTATAGGCCTCGCCCAATGCATAAGCTGTATTGATCTTGGCATAACTAAATCCGGGTATATTCACCCACATATCGCGCGGGATGGATAACAAGCCAGCCGTTTTGCTTAGCGGATCAATCGTAAGCAGCAGCATCGTATCCGAACGCGGCGGGCCTTCTCCGGAAATCCAGTCACGATAATCCAGGCCAACGATCAAAATCGTGACGCGGCTGGCGCCATCCCAGGGTGGCGGCATTTGCACCTGGGGAGCGCTGGAGGTTGATGAAATAGCCGGCGCGCCAGGCGTGCCCTCAGAGTTTGCGCCGGGCGTCGCCTGCGAATTGGCAGCCGCAATTGCGCAGCTTGCCGGCGGAGAGCCAGGCAGCGAGGTCAACTGCCAACAGGCGACGAAGCCGCGCATGAAGATGAACAGGGCAACAGCCAGGAGCAGGCCAACAGCCAGGAGGATCAACTGCCCGCCAGACGGGCGCTTCAAATTTCGCATGGTTTGCATAAAATCAAATTTCTTTTCGGTCATACTTGTCTTTCACTCAGGTTTCAGATATACCATCCCCAGGCCGAGGCGCTCGAGGCCTGCCTCTGCCCAGAATTGCATGGATAAAGAATCTTCTTCGAGCGCAGCCATCAAGGTCGGGATGGCGCGCGGGTCGCGGATGCCAGACAAAGCGCGCACCGCCTCCAGACGTGCCTTATGCGCGCCCTCCTCCAGCGACTCGATCAGGGCCGGCACGGCCTGGCTGCCAATCGCGGTCAGGGCGCTGGAGGCCAATTCCGCGCTGACAGGCTCAGGGTCGGCGAGCAAACGGATCAACGCGGGAATGGCGTTAGCATCCGGATGAAGGCAGAGGGCCAGGAGAGCGCATTGGCGCACCTCGCCGGTCGAGTCGGCCAAGGAGGCGATCAGCCAGTCAGAGGGTGGTGAGGACATCTGCGCCAGGGTGCGGATGCTCCACCAGCGCGCATCCACCTCCGCTGAGTTCAACAACGCCTTCAAGGCAGGCAGGATCAGGATGCCGCGCCCGGCTAATTCTGATACGGCGGCTTCGGCACGCGCATCATCCCCGCAGGTTAATTCAGCCAACAGGGCGGATAATTCATCCGTCATGCTATTTGATCGCTGGGGGCGGCAGGGGCAGGTCTTTCTCGGCTACCTTGACCCACTTATCTCCTTCATCGATCAGCATGACCGGAATATCCTCCACGACCGGATATTTACGGTCGCAGTCCTGGCAGACCAACCAGGTTTCCTGGTAGAACTCGAGCAGCCCGTCTTTTTCACGGACACAGGCTGGACAACGTAATATTTCAAGCAGTTCTTGACTGAGCATGGAAATCTCCAGAACGAATCAGCAAACCACAGAGGGCAGAGGGCTGCTCTTGCCCTCCAGCGCATCCCTTCGACTCCGCCATCTGCCATTAGCTATAAGCCATCCGCAATTTTACCACGTCTACTGCTGGCACAAACCTTTCTCCTGCGCCAGCGCCTGCGGGTTTTCCGTACCCGGCCCGTACTCGCAGATCGCTTGCCAGGCTTTGTAGCGGGTGGTGAAGGTGTCATTGTATAACACCTGACCCATACGCTGGACCAGGCGGGTGACGGTGACAATCGCGCCATCCGCTGACCAGTCCACCTGTTTTATTTCACCCGGCTCGAGGTCGGAATTTTCCTGGAAGAGCGGTTCGGGCGCGGGGACAACGTCCCGAGGTCCGCTGGTATTCCATTCGACGGTGCGCCCATCGCTGGTCGAATAGAATTTCCAGGTCAGCCGGCGCGCCCCCTCAGGGACATAAGTCTCCATCAGCAACCAGTAGGGTGTATCGTTCGTAAATTTAAAGTCAACCAGCGGGACATAAACCGTCGCGTCCAGTCCGGCCAGGTATTTATCATGGCCATAGGCAGTCTGCTCGTAATAGCCCACACGGTAGGCGTGCGCATGACGCTCGACAATTGGATAGCCCCCAAAAAAGACAATGCGGAACAGGGTGGTGCTGACCTGACACACTCCCCCACCGACGCCTTTAATCGTGCGCCCATTGTAAATGATCAAAGCTTCTGCAAAGCCACTTTCCAGGCTGATATCACCCAGGGCCTCCGCCATCGAAAATTCCTCACCCGGCGCGACCAACAGCCCATGGAAACGAGCCGAGGCCGTCTGGATGTTTTGGATACGCCCAGAGCTGGAGCCGCGGAAATAGGTGGAAGAATGATCTGGATCGCTGACCAGTTCGGTAATGCCAAGTGAGGCAGCAGTAGCATCGTCTCCAACGGCTGGCTGGGTGTAGGTCAGCTCCAGCGGGATGTTATGTTCGCCCTGCAATGCCTTCTGCTGAATGGCCGCGATGCTCCCACCCACATCCAACCTGCGGCCGATGACGGCAGACTGGATCAAATCCAACTGCCGCGTTTCATCGTTGAAGGTGAAGCGGGCGTTTTCGGGATTCCGATCCAGGCTGGCAGCCAGTCCTTCCAAGAAAGGCCCTAAAGTGGTTGCGTTCAGCGAAACCTGATACTGCGCGCCACCACCTTCGGCCGGCACAAGCGCGACGAGGAGCATGTTTGCCAGGGCTTGGACATTCACCTCCCACGGGCCGGGATCGCCGGTCTGCATATCCGGGAGGCTCAAAACCAGCGGAGCGCTGAGAATTTGGCGGGCGGCCGCAGCCTGGTGGCTGGCGTCCAGGATTTGCGGGGCCTGCGCTTCGACGACCAGTGGCACCTCCCCATCCTGGAAGGATTGCAGCTGCGCCAGAACGTTGGCCAGGGTTGCATCCACATCGAGCAAACGGCCAACCTGTCCGGGCGTATCGCTGACCTGCGTCCCCTGAATAGTCAGGCTGGCCTCGACGACCGGTTTGTCAATCTGGGCGGCGATAGCTTGCAGATAGTCGTAAGCCACACGTCCATCGAACAGGATCACCGGCGGGAGGTTCACGTTTCTCTGCCAGGCGTTGACTTGAGCAGCCAGGCTGTCGAACAACCCGCCGCTACGTCCAACCCGATATGCGGACTGGAGGCTGGCGCCCAGG
This sequence comes from Chloroflexota bacterium, assembly GCA_043823965.1. GTDB lineage: Bacteria > Chloroflexota > Anaerolineae > Anaerolineales > Villigracilaceae > CG2-30-58-95. The sequence continues at coordinate 1,616 of JBDRTP010000433.1, read as the reverse complement.
TCGAATACCATGCCAAGTTGAGCCGGGGCTGCCACCCAGACTTTATCGCCATCCCGGAAGAGTATCCGGCCGGCGTACGGATAGGCCAGGTTTTGGTTGAGCTTCAAGGCAGCTTCTTCGGGTGTCAGGGCGGATATATCCACGCCGGCGACCGAGACGCCTGGCAGGATTTGTCCGGAGTACCATAATTGGTAACCGCCGGTGAGCGCGCCGACCGACAGGAGGAACAACAGCACACCGCCGACCAGAGCAGCCAGGATCTGAGGCAAAGGGTTTATCCGCCGTGGAAGTGGATAGGAGGTTGAAGTCATTGCGAAGGATTATACCCTGTCAAGAGGAAATGGTAGCCAGACATTGTGGGTAAGAAACCCGCCCTACTCCTACGATTTCCCAAAGGCGGGCAGCTCGAACGTTTCATTACCGGATTGGACCAGATAATACGGCATCCAGGCTACGCCAAACAGGTTGACGTAGACATCCATCTTCTTGGGCGTTAGAGTGATCTCGGTAATATCGTTGACCACGTCACCCCATTTGCTGCTGGCTTCACCCAAGGCTTGCTGGCGGGCCTGTTCCAGTTGTGTCAGCTGCTGCTTATAATCCTGGATCGCCTCGACCGATTCGACCACATCTTCTTTGGCCTGTTCGGTCAGGCGGCGCTTGGTCAGCGAAGTGGACAGTCTGCGGCTGGCGCGTCGTCCGCCGAAGACGCCGAGCAGATTCTCGGCATGAGTGCCCAATTCCTCCACCTTGCGCGCGCTGAGTTCGGCTTCGTCCATCTTTAGTTCGCGCTCCTCGCGGGCAATTTTATCCTGCAAAGTTTTAATTTGACGCTCAATCGTCGCCGTGGCCCTGGCTATCTCAGCATCCCGCTGCTGGCGCGCGGCTTCGGCGCAGGCCTTCATAAATTCTGCCTGCGAGACATCCGGCGTGGCATACAGGCCCAAGGCTTCGTTAGCCCGAACGATCAGCTTGCTGGTGCGAAAGGCCCAGTCGGCAAAATCACGCTGCAAATTTGCCATCAGCCGGGCATCCGATAGTGGCGCATCCAGGGCAGTAAAACGTGACCCTGGCGCGGCGGAAGGGTCCATTTTGTCGTCCGGCGGTACATGCGCCAGGAAATCATCCCAGCGCACCACGCCGCGCTTATCCGGCGCGATCACCAGCACGGCCTTGCCGGTTTCGGCGTCTACGCCATATTTACGGTCGAGGAAACGCACCTGCGCCGCGGCCGCCAACGCCGGACGGTAGAGAATAGCGGACATCATGGCTTCTTCCGGCATGGGCTGGCCAGAAGCGGATAATGCTTCTGTAAAACTCAGATTGAGGGGCAGGAAATATTCTGCCACGCCGGTCGGGACAGGCGGGCGAGTGAGGGAGGACTGCTGATTGCTGATTGCAGAATGGCTGGCGGCAACCAGGGCAGGAGGGACAAGCGGCGTTAGCGGAACAGGCTCGGATTCCGGCAGCGGAGTGGGCATTGACGCCTGATCACTGGTCACTGAAGACAGATAACTGGCGTTGACCAGTTTGTTCAAGGCCGGGATCTGGGGAGGCGTCAACGGGCCGGCGAGGAAGTTCATCGTCCAGCGAGTATGGAAGAGGACTACCCCCCC
>JBDRTP010000432.1:0-4150 GCA_043823965.1 Chloroflexota bacterium | reverse complement strand
GGCCGCCTGCTCGGCAACCAGGTCTTCATGCGCTTTGTCGGGTAAGTTTGAGTGGAAGATGCTTTTCAATGCCCGCCGCGATGCCGGTCAAATCCACCAGACCGTCTGCAAACCCGCGCCGCGCCTCCAGCGGCCCGATCAGCAGGCAAGGGACAGGGTTGGCCGTGTGACGGCGGGTGCTGAGGTCTTCTATATTCCCGTGGTCTGAGGTGATCAAGATCAATCCCCCGTTGTCATCCCATGCCTCCAGCAGGCCGCCGAGGACGGAGTCCAGAGCAGTGAGCAGTCCGACCGCCGCATTCATATTCTGCCCGTGACCGGCGTAATCGCTCGGCCAATATTCGAACATGGCGAAGTCGAGTTCGCCGGCCAGCGCGGCCATCTTCGCTCCGGCCTGATTCGGTGTAAGCACGGGGGCATCGGCGTAGCCCAGCCGCTCGCGCCAGCCTGCGCCGGTGAAATCCGCCGAAAGGGCGCGCCCGGCGTAGAGGTCTTCGGCGGTGTGCAGCGGGATACCGGCGTGAGTCACCGCCAGCGGGATGGCCGAATACATTCGCCTGCCGCTCTGGATGCCGTGAAAATAGCGCGGCGGATAGGCGTTGAGCAGGCCGGCGCGTTTGCCCCCTGCTTTCATGCGGCTGAAAAATGTTCCGTTCTTGAGGTGTTCAGTCACAGCCGGGCTCGGCTTTGGCCCATAATGATGGCCCAGCGCGGCGGGGACGTTCTCGCCGGTCAGCAATACCGCCTGCCCGGTGGCTGATTGCGGCAGGCCGGGCACGCCGAGATTGGCATCCAGCGCCAGCAGCGTGGCGCGGCCGTTCTCGCACGGCGCGGCGTCTTTCGTCATTCGTCGTCCGGCGAGCAAGGTTTGCAGGTTGGGCATCTTGGCGCGGGCCAGGGGATTGACCGCCGGGTCATCCGCGCCCAGGCCGACGCCGTCGAGGAAGAGGAAAAAGACAGTCATCAGTTACCAGTGATCAGTGGTCAGTATCGCCTTTATGGTAGCCTACTGGCTACCATTATTGTCGAGTTTCATCCTTTTATCTTCCGCCTTCATCCTTTGGAAGACGAACCACGCCGATTGACGGGATTTTTTATCGCGGCCATCCTGCCTGCGCAGCAGGGTAAATCTTTCGGCGGCGCGGCGAATGGCATCCTCGGTAAAGCCGGGGCCGCCGGCATCGGGATCGGGCTTGAAAAAACCGTACAACAGCCACGTCCCGCCCTGAGAGAGCAGGCGGGTGAGATGATCGAGGTAACGCGCCTGTTGGTCGGGAGAAAGGCTATGGAAACAGCCGATGTCCAGGATCAAGTCGAAAGGCCCGGCCACGCCGCGCAGGCTGGTCACGTCATCCAGACGAAAATCCACCCTGACCCCTGCCGTTTTCGCCGTTTGTATTGCGTTTTTGATGGCGCGCGAGGCGAAGTCCACGCCGGTCACCTGCCAGCCGGCGCGGGCCAGGGTGATGGAACTCGTCCCGCTGCCGCAGCCCAGGTCGAGGGCGCGGCCCGGCGGGTGTGTCTGGATGAATTCCAGCAGTTCGGGCGGGGAAATCCCGCTATCCCACGGCGGGCGGCGGAGATACCACAGGTTGAAGATCAGACGGGTGAGTAGATTCATCGACAAATCACACTTTGACAATTCACCATACTTCTCTTACAATCAGGCACGCTGTCTTTATTCCTTACAGGAAAGGTTCCCACATGAAAGAGTATACCACCGAGTCTATCCGAAATATCGCCCTGGTCTCTCACGGCTCTGGCGGAAAGACCATGCTGGCCGAGGCGTTTTTACATTTCACAGGGGCGACCACACGCCTGGGCAAGATCGAAGATGGCACGACCGTCTCAGACTATGAAGAAGAGGAAATCCGCCGCAAGCTCTCGCTGTATACTGGCGTGATCCCGGTAGAATATAAAGACCACAAGATCAATGTACTGGATACCCCTGGATATACCGACTTTATCGGCGAGGGTATTTCCGCGCTGCGCGTCGCGGACGGCGCTTTGGTACTGGTGGATGCGGTCGCCGGGTTGGAGGTCGGCACTGAGATCGCCTGGGGTTACTGCGATACCTTTAAATTGCCGCGCTTCCTGGTTATCAACAAGATTGACCGCGATAACGCCAACTTCCAGAAGGCTCTGGCATCTGTGCAGGAATTCTCCGAGACCCGCCTCATCCCGGTGCAGTTACCCTGGGGCGAAAAGGCTGCCTTCAAGGGTGTGATTGACCTGATCGTGATGAAGGCCTGCGCTGGAGATGGAAAAATTGTCGAAGATATCCCTGCCGAGCTGAAATCGGCTGCTGAGGAAGCGCGGGTGGCTTTGATCGAGGCGGCTGCTGAAGGTGAAGACGCGCTGCTGGAAAAATATCTGGAAAGCGGCGAATTGACTCCTGACGAACTGATGCGCGGCCTGAAAAGCATAGTCCGCAGCGGCGCATACGTCCCGGTTTTCTGCGCGGCAGGCGCGCATGAAAAGGGCATCGCTCCCTTGCTGGATGCCATCCTCAACCTGATGCCGTCTCCCGCTGAAGCGCCGGCCGTGGTAGCCACAGGTAAAAGTGGTGAGGAGAAACTTCCCGCCCTCGATTCCGGACCGTTGGCGCTCTACATCTGGAAAACGACCGCTGATCCATACGTGGGTAAGCTGACCTACTTCCGCATCTACTCAGGTACGTTGCAGGGCGACGCCCACATCTGGAACCAGACCAAAGGTGTGGAAGAACGCATGGCCTCCTTGAGCGTGCTGCGTGGTAAAGAAACCTTGCCAGTCAAGCTGATGCACACGGGTGATATCGGGATCGTTGCCAAACTAAACCAAACATCCACTGGCGACACATTGTGCGATAAAGGTCACCCGCTGACCCTGCCGGTGCCGCAATACCCAGCCGCGCTGTATCGTGTGGCAATTATGCCAAAAACACAGGCCGATGCGGCCAAGATCTCGCCCTCGCTGACGCGCCTGTGCGAAGAAGATATGACCCTAAGCTGGTATGGGGAACATACGACCGGCCAGACCATCCTGCAAGGGATGGGTGACCAACACATTGACGTGGCCATCCGCCGCGCCGTGAGCAAGCTCCAGGTCGGGTTGACGTCCGTGGAGCCAAAGGTGCCGTATCGAGAGGGTATCACCAAGAAAGCCGATGGCATGTACCGCCACAAGAAACAGTCCGGCGGTGCGGGTCAGTTTGGTGAGGTCTGGCTGAGAATCGAACCATGCCCGGAGGAAGATTTTGATTTCACCGATGAATTGGTGGGCATGAACCTTTCGAAGTCGTACCTGCCGGCCATCGAGAAAGGCATTCACGCCACGATGCTGCAAGGTGTGGTTGCCGGTTATCCGATGAGCAATGTCAGGGTGATCGTGTACGATGGCAAGGAACACCCGGTTGACTCGAAACCCGTCGCGTTTGAAATTGCCGGACGCGAAGCCTTCAAACTGGCCGTCAAGGATGCCAGCCCGGTGCTTTTCGAGCCGATCATGAACGTCCGCATCACCGTGCCGGACATCAACATGGGCGATGTGATGAGCGACATGAATACCCGCCGCGGCCGCGTTCAGGGTACCGAATCCGAGCGCGGGCGAACGATTGTCATCGCTCAGGTTCCGCTGGCCGAGATGCTGCGCTACACCACCCAACTGCGCTCTATGACCGGTGGGCGGGGTATCTTCACGATGGAATTCGACCGCTATGAAGTGTTGCCAAACCACCTGGCGCAGGAAATTATCGCCGCCCGCCAGAAGGAACTGGAAGCAAAGAAGGAAGAGTAATAAAAGGTCGTTCGGTTGTCAGGCTCTTGACACCCCACGGTTTTATTGTATAATATTTATCAAATTACTTATAAATATTCTGGAGACCTCGAATGTTCACTTGCATGTGTCTGAGGCGGGGATCGTAGCCGCCGCCTCTTCGTGAAGTAAATCTCAGCCAACGGAAGAAGGACGGTGGGCGAGTCCCCGCATGCGACAATCAGAGTTCGCATGGCGCCCCGCGCCGTCCTTTTTGTTTACCTGTTGGCTGGTTTATCAGGAGTATATGAGATGACATCCAATATCCTTCCAATTTCCGATACCCTGCGAGTGTACGATGACATCTTGCAGGTCATCGGTAAAACCCCTCTGGTGCGATTGCAGCGGCTGGGGC
>JBDRTP010000431.1:0-3512 GCA_043823965.1 Chloroflexota bacterium | reverse complement strand
AACGAGAAAAAAGTAAGGAGTATGAACTGAATTTTGGGCATGGGTGTGTACACTAAAGAGACATGTCGCGGACTGACACAGGGTTTCTTGTTCGTTTCACTGACCCGTTGATTCGTTGATTCGCTGAATCGCTGAATCGCTTATTCGCTGAATCGCTTTGTGTTTAATTCTTTCTCCCGCGCAATACCCCCTGCCGCGGATTGAACAAGAAAGCCAACAGGAAAAAGGCCGTGGCGGTCAGCACGATTGCGGAGCCGGAGGCAAGGTTGAGGTAATACGAAAGATACAGGCCAATCACGCCGGAGAAGGAGGCCAGCAGCGCGGCGAGCACCATCATCAGCGGCAGGCGTCGGGTGAGCAGCGAGGCCGTCGCCGCCGGGGTGATCAGCATGGCGACCATCAACGCCACGCCGACTGTCTGCATGGAGATGGCAACGCTGAGGGCGATCAGCACCAGCAGGGCATAGTGCAGGACGGTGGTGGGCAGGCGCAGCGTGACGGCCAGGACAGAGTCGAAGGTGAAGACGAGGAACTCTTTGTAGAAGGCGAGGACGACCAGCAGCGCCACGCCTCCGAAAACGGCGACGCGCCACAGGTCCGCGGAAGAGACGCCGAGCACGTCCCCGAAGAGAAAATGGGTCAAGTCCAGCGAGTAACTGCGCACGGTGGAAATGAGCGCGATGCCGAGGGCGAACATGCCCGAAAAGACGATGCCAATGGCGGTGTCCTCTTTGATGCGGCTGCTGCGGCTGATGGCGCCGATGCCCAGCGAGACGATGACTGCCGTCGCGAGCGCCCACCAGAAAAGCGCGCCGCGTCCGCCGCCAAGCAAATAGCCCACAGCCACCCCCGGCAGGATGGCGTGGGCCAGCGCGTCGCCGAAGAAGGCCATTCCGCGCAGGACGACATAACAGCCCACCACCGCCGAGACGATGCCCACCAGGATCACGGCGATCAGGCCGCGCGTCATGAACTCATAGGTGAGAGGCTGGAGCAGCAGGTCAAACATGCTCACCCCCTTCGCAGCAAGTATCGCTGATTAGCAAGCCTTCCTCACCGGTCAGGTGCAGGTGGCTGCCATAGGCAGCGGCGAGATGCTCGGTCGTGAGTGCGCTTTCCGCAGGTCCGTAAGCGATCAGACGGCGGTTCAACAGCATGATCCGCTCGAAGTGATCGGTAGCCTGTTTCAGGTCGTGCAGGGAGATCATCACCGTCACTTTCTGGGCGCGCAGGGTTTCCAGGATATCGAAAATATCCTGCTGCGAGGGCGCGTCCAGGCCGGTGAACGGTTCGTCCATCAGGATCAACTCGGCTTCCTGCGCCAGCGCACGGGCAATGAAGACGCGCTGCTGCTGTCCACCGGAAAGTTCGCCGATCTGCCGTTTTTCCAGCGCGGCCAGGCCGACCGTTTCCAGGCTGCGGTGGATGTGCTCCCAATCGCGCGAAGCGGGTTGGCGCAGCAGACCGATGCGGCCGATGCGCCCCATCATCACCGCGTCGGCCACGTTGACCGGGAACCCCCAGTCTACCTGGCTGCGCTGCGGCACGTAGGCGATGCAGATATGGGCGGTCGGCCCGGAGCCGTAGATATTCACCTCCCCGCCCGTCGGCGGCAGGACGCCGGCGATTACCTTGAGCAGGGTGCTCTTTCCCGCGCCGTTCGGGCCGACCACCGCCACCCGTTCGCCTGTGTGCAGGTGAAAGGTGATATTTTCCAGCGCGGGGAGATGATCGTATTGCACACTCAACCGCATCACTTCCAGGATGGGCTGGTCGGGGTGGTGGGCGGCGTGGGGGTAGAAGGTACGGGGCATGGGGAAATTAGGGATTAGGGATTAGGAATTAGGGATTAGGAGTTTAGGAATTAGGGATTAGGAATTAGGGATTGAGGGCGGAGACGATGCGGGTGACGTTGTGTTTCATCATCTCGATGTAGGTCGGGGCGGGGCCATCGGGAGAGGAGAGTGATTCGATGTACAGGTCGGCGACCACACGCACGCCAGTCTCGCTGGCGATCTGCTCGGCCAGTTGGGGATTATCAGTAATGTTGAGAAAGATAGCCGCGGCGCCGCTGGACTTGATCCGCTCGATCAGCGCGGCCATTTGCTGGGCAGACGGGGCGGCCTCGGAACTCAGGCCGGGCACGACCGTCCCGACGACGGTGAAACCGTAGCGTTCGGCGAAGTAACCCAGGCTTTCGTGATCGGTGACCAGCAAGCGGCGCTGCGGCGGGGTTTGCGCGAGCTGGGTGACGATCCAACCGTCGAGCGCTTTCAACTGCTCGATGTACGCGGCGGCGTTGGCGGCATAGACCGCCGCGCCGCCGGGGTCTGCATGGGCGAGACCATCGCGGATGTTTTCAACGTAACGGATGACAAGAGTGGGGTCGAGCCAGAAGTGCGGGTCGCCGCCGCGCTCGGGCGTCAGGCCAGCCGAAGCCTCGATGAGCAGACGCTGCCCAGCCGCGTTTTTCAGCAGAGGGGCGAGGAAGGTCTCGTAGCCTGCGCCGTTGACGAGCAAAACGTCGCTATCCGCTACTTTAGCCGCGTCGCGCGGCACGGGCTGGTAAGCGTGCGCGTCCACGCCGGGCGGCAGCAGGCTCTCGACCTCCAGCCGGTCACCGGCCACGTTTTGGGCAATATCGGCCAGGAAGGATTCGACCGCCAGAACGCGCGGCAGACCCGCAGTCGGTGCAGAGGGTTGCACTGCACTACAGGCAGTGATCAGAAGGAAAAGAAACAAGGTTAATAATTTTCGCAACACGGGAAAATCTCCATACGTATTGTAACTCAAACACTGCACGCCTTTCTTTCCAGCCGATCCAGCCGGTGACCGATCTCTTCTTGCCAGTGTTTGCGGACATAAAGCGGCAGGGCAGGGTTCTGGGCCAATTCCAGCGCGGACTTGGCCCACTTCAAGGCCTCGGCGGGGTCGCGGCGGCGATGTTCGTGATGTTTCGCCAGCTCGATGTGAGCGTAGATGTGCCCCTCAGCCGCGGCTTTTTCCCATAAGGCCACAGCCGAATCCAGGTCGCCGCGCCGGCGTTGCAGAATCGAGAGACGCTGCACAGCCGGCCAAAAGTCGGCTTCAGAGAGACCGTCTTCCAGCCCACGCTCGTAGAGTCGGGCAGCCTCGTCCCATTTGCCTAAATCTTCGAACAGTTTGGCCAAGGCGATTCGATCCAAGCCATGCTGAATGGACTCATGCAACGGCTCGGCCAGCATGTGACTCACATGCTTGAGCAGCGCCGCCAGTGCGAGGATGTCCATGGCATTATGATAGAACACCCCCGCCAGCGGACGGGCATCACCGCTGCGTAGATAGTCGAAGTAGATGTAAGGGATTTCATAGCCCGGCACTTCCTGGCTGCTGCGCGGCGCGGCCAACACGTTCTCTTCGATGTACTTTAGCGAGCGGCTGGGGAGACGGTCGCGCCATAAGCGCCTTGCCAATGGCAGTAAATCTACATGGGAGTAATCTTTGAATGGAATGGGGATACTGTGTAATGAGTA
>JBDRTP010000430.1:0-9941 GCA_043823965.1 Chloroflexota bacterium | reverse complement strand
TGAAACAAGACCGTTTCCTGCTTGGCATCCTGGTTTTTATCGCTTTGCTGGTCGTCGCTTCACTGGCGCTCTTCTTTGCCCGCCAAGAGACCCAGACCTATGGCGCGGAAGATACACCTGAGGGTGTGATCCGCAACTACGCGCTGGCCCTCCAAAACCGCGACTTCCAACGCTCCTATAGCTACCTGGCCGAGAAGGAGAACAAGCCAACCTTCGACTATTTCCGCCAGGCCTTTCTCAACCGCCAACTGGATGTATCCGGCACAGCGCTCCAGGTCGGCGCAGTGGAGTATTTGGATAACGGCGAGGCGCTGGTGACGGTCATCGTCATCCATGTTTCCAGCGGCCCTTTCTCGGAGCGCTGGGATTCGACCGAAACGGCCACGCTGGTGAAACAGGATGGAAAATGGCGTATCACCTACCTGCCCTATCCGTACTGGGGCTGGGACTGGTACCAACCGACGCCTCAGCCGGTCAAATGATTTGGGTGTATTTCATTTCAGTTGAAGCAACCGTCCCGCAGGTTTTGAAAGATGGTCAAATTGGCTCAATCCAACCTGCGGGACGTTCTGGTCTAACTCATTTGAAACGCACCCAAATGATTTACAAAATATAATGGAACTCGAAGGAAATACTTTGTGTCACTTCGTGTCCTTTGTGTTTAGAAATGAGTCGTGTGTTCATCGTCTGAGCAGATACCCGTAACGCGGAATTCATTCCGCAACCAACGGCGATATGAATATCGCGCTACAAAATCTTCGCGGTTGGCATAGTTTTTACAGAGTTATACTATAAGGAGAGAAAACATGCGCACCGTTCGCCGTCTCTACTTTTACGCCGTTGCCTTTATCAGCCTTGAGGTTGTTCTCTGGGGCTTGATTGGCCTGCTGCGCACCACTTTTTCGCTGGATGCCATCGGCGGGGGCGCAGAGCGATTGGCGCAGGCGCTGGCGTTCATCCTGGTGGGGGTGCCGGTCTTCGGCCTGCACTGGTGGGTGTCCCAACGTGGCGCCCGCGCGGACATGGATGAGCGCGCCTCCGGCCTGCGCGCGGTCTTCCTCTACGCCGCCTTGCTGGCGACGCTGATCCCCATAGTTCAGAATTTCCTGGCCCTGCTCAACCGCTTCTTGCTGGAGGCCTTTGGCATGTCGTCCTACCAGGCCATGTTCGGCGGCTCCCAGACCTGGACGGATAATCTCATCGCCGCGCTGATGAACGGCCTGGCAGCGGCCTACTTCATCGTCGTCCTGCGCGCGGATTGGAAAGAGATCACGCCCAAAGAAACCTTCGCCGACATCCGCCGCATCTACCGTTACGTTTGGGTGATCTACACACTGGTCATGCTCATCGCCGGTGTTCAGCAATTGCTGCGCTTCGTGCTGGAAATCCCGCCCAGCGCCTTTGGCCCGCTGACGCGCGCCGCGTTCGTCAACGGCCTGACCCTGTTGCTGCTCGGCGCGCCTTTGTGGTTCTTCGCCTGGAAGACGGTACAGGACTCGCTGGCCGAGCAGAGTGAACGCGAGTCGCTGCTGCGTTTGGGCATTCTCTACCTTCTGGCGCTGTCTGGCGTGATCACCGTCCTGACCTCGAGCGGGATCGTTTTCGACGTGTTCCTCCGTCGCATCCTCGGTGAAGCCATGACCTTGCCGGAACTCTTCCAACAAGTCGGCGGGCCGCTCTCCATCGGCATCCCGCTGGCAGGGGTGTGGGCGTATTACGGCCACTGGCTGAACCGTTCGATGGCCGAAATCCCGGATGCGCCGCGCCGCGCCGGGATACGCCGCCTGTACTACTACATCCTCTCGGCCATCGGCCTGGGCGCGACCTTCATCGGCCTGGGGATACTGCTCTCGTTCGTTGTGGATACTTTCCTGGGTGACGTACTCTGGGCCGAGACCCTGCGCCCGCGCCTGGCCGGTTCACTCGCCACGCTCTTTGCCGGTCTACCGCTCTGGCTGCTGACCTGGCGCCCGATGCAGGCCGAGGCGCTGGCCGCAGGCGACACCGGCGACCATGCCCGCCGCTCGATCATCCGCAAATCCTATCTCTACCTGGTGCTGTTCGCCAGCGTCATTGGCGGGATGGCTATGGCGGGTATCCTGTTCTACACCCTGCTCAACCAACTGCTCGGCGGCTTCTCGCCGCAATTCTTGCAAGATCTGCTCAAGGCGCTGGAATTTCTCGTCCTGTTCGCGCTGATGGGCGGCTATCACGGCTATAGCCTGCGCCGCGATGGACGCATGGCCGCCCATGCCCTGTCTGCCCGCCATGCGCTCTTCCACACACTGATCTTCGACTCTGGCGACGGGACGTTCGCCCAGACGGTTCTCACCGCGATCCAAAAGCAGACCCCGCGCCTGCCGGCCGCGGCCCAGTCCATCTCCCAACCGATAGCGGAGGAGGCGTTGGCTACGGTCAAGGCCGTCATCCTGCCGGCTGACCTGGCGCTCGACCCGCCCGAAGCGCTGCGGCTGTGGCTGCGCGACTTTAACGGAAGCAGGTTGATCGTCCCGCGCGCCGCACATGGCTGGGTGTGGGTGGGCGGCGCGCCGGCGGATGTCAACCAGGCCGCGCTGGCGCTGCGTCAACTGGCCGAGGGACAGGAAGTCCGCCAACGCCCACCGGCCTCGGGCTGGATGGTCGCCGTGTATATCATCGCCGCGTTGTTCGGCCTGCAAATCCTGTTCATGCTCTTCAGCATGCTGGCCTCGACTTTCTTCGATTAACCGCCTGTTCATTTTGACTTTCTCAGGATATACTTTTCCAGACCTCACAGGTCTCTGAGACCTGTGAGGTCTGGGTGAAACAGGATATACTTTGCAGAGGAGAGGAACGAGACAATGAAAGTAACTGTCCTTCAAGAAAACCTGGCGCACGGCTTGAGCATTGTATCCCGCGCCGTTTCGCCGCGCAGCACGCTGCCCGTGCTGGCCAACGTGCTGATTGCAACCGATGAAGGCCGCCTGCGCCTTTCGGCCACCAACCTGGAAATTGGCATCACCTGCTGGATCGGGGCCAAGATCGAGGAAGAAGGCTCGACCACCGTCCCGGCGCGCACCTTTGTTGACCTGGTCGCGACTCTGCCCGCCGAGCAGGTGAACTTCAGTCTGAACACCGCCAACCAGACCCTCAACATGCGCTGCGGGGCATCCAACACGGATATCAAGTGCATAGACGCCCAGGAATTCCCGCCGTTGCCGGTTCCGGAAATGGAAGGCGCGATCCAGATCAATGTGGCTGATTTCAAGGAGATGATCCAACAGGTGGTCTTTGCCGCCTCGGTGGACGAGGCGCGCCCGGTGCTGATGGGTGTGTTGATGACGGTGGATAAAGACACTATCAGCATGGCGGCCGCGGATGGCTTCCGGCTCTCGGTGCGCAAGGCCACGCTTTCCCAGCCCGCGCCGCAGCCGGTGACGGCCATCATCCCGGGGCGCGCCCTGAGCGAACTGGCGCGCGTCGCCGCGGATGGCAACGAGATGATCTCGATGGTGATGCCCAAAGGGCGCGGCCAGGTCATTTTCCACGTCAAGGATGTCGAACTGGTCTCGCAGTTGATTGACGGCACCTTCCCGGATTACCAGCAGATCATCCCGCGTTCGTATAAGTCGCGTACGCTGCTCCCCACCCAGGCATTGCTCAAAGCCTGCAAGCAGGCCGAGATCTTTGCCCGCGAAGGCTCCAACGTAGCCCGGCTGAACATCAAGTCCAGCGGAGAACTGGAGCCTGGCTCGGTCGAAATTTCCGCCCAGTCCGAAGAGACCGGCTCAAACGAGACCGTGGTCGCGGCGACCATCGAAGGGAGCGGCCTGTTGATCGCCTTCAACGTCAAGTACATGCGCGAGGTATTGGAGGTGATCAAGACCCCCAACGTGGCCTTGGAGACCTCCGCTGCGAACGCGCCCGGGGTGATCCGCCCGGTGGGAGATGACAACTTCCTGCACGTCATCATGCCCATGCATCTGGGCTAGTGATCAGTAACCAGTGACCAGTGATCAGTAAGTGGAAAAGTGTCAGGCCGGCCGGTTGCCTGGCACTTTTATAACTGCCGACTATGGTAGGGCAATCACCTACCACTACTGATCACTGATAACTGATCACTGATTACTGGTAACCATGACTATCCCCACTCCCTCACCCGACCGCGTTCTCAATATTTACCTGGCGCTCAACCAGTATCCGATCCTAAGCCCGCGCGTCCGCGCCCGCATGAGGCAGGAGTTGTTCGCGCGCGGCATCACCTCACTTGAAGCATTTGAAATAGAAGTGCGCGAGAAAGCCATCCACTCCCAAGAGCGGGAGGGCTTGCACGACCCATACAGCGAAGAGGCATTCGATATCTGGGAAGCGCGCCTTTCACGCATCCGCGATTCGCTGACCGATTTCTATTTCGCCTACAACCTGCCCTACGAGGAGTTCGAGCGCATCGTCAAGGAGATCGTCGGCGAACGCGGCGAGCCGCCGGACATGGTCACCTTCAACCCCGAACTCGCCCCACAGGATATGCTCTTCCAGCAGGCCGAGCTGCTCGAAGGGTTGCCTCTGGATAAACGCAAGCCGCTCGAGGCGCGCCTCCAGGAGATCAAGGTTGTGCTGATCCGCACCATGATCAGCGATCAACTGGCCTATTTGAACATCGCCCGCAAATGGTTCACGGTAGATGACCTGAAAGACATCCGCCGCCGTAAGATCGGTTACGGCAAGATCGGCGGCAAGTCGGCTGGGATGCTGCTGGCTTATCGCATCCTGAACGAGGTGGCCCCGCCCGAGGTGCGCACCGCGATCCGCACGCCGGTCTCATACTTCCTGGCATCCGATATGTTCTATACCTTCATGGCCGCCAATGGCCTGATCCACTGGGCAGACCAGAAGTACAAGCCCGAAGCGCAGATGCGCCTCGAGTACGCGCAGATTGTTCAGGAATTTGTCCACGGAGAGTTCCCAAAGGACATCCTGGAACGCCTGAGCGCCATCCTGAACGAAGCTGGTGATCAGCCGCTCATCGTCCGCTCGTCGAGCCTTTTAGAAGACAATTTCGGCACTTCTTTCGCCGGCAAATACGATAGCTTTTTTTGCCCAAACCAGGGCACACCCGAAGAAAATCTCGACGCCCTCGCCGAGGCCATCGCCCGCGTCTACGCCTCCTGCATGAACCCTAATGCCCTGCTTTACCGCCATAACCAGGGTCTGGTGGACTACGACGAGCGCATCGCCGTTCTGATTCAATTCGTCCAGGGAGAACAATACGGACGTTACTTCCTGCCCCACGCGGCAGGTGTGGCCTTCAGCCGCAACCTATACCGCTGGTCGCCGCAGATCCGCAAGGAGGACGGGTTTGTACGTCTGGTCTGGGGTCTGGGTACGCGCGCCGTAGACCAGGTCGGAGACGACCACCCGCGCCTGATTGCGCTCAGCCACCCGCAGCTTCAGCCTGCCTCCGCCACAAAAATGATTCGCCGGTATTCTCAGGAATATGTGGACTTGATTGACTTGAAAGATAACCAGGTCAAAACTCTGGCGGTTGCCGAAGTCCTCCAACCGCGTTATCCGGCCCTGCGCTACATTGCTCAAGTAGATGAGGGCGACTACCTGGCTGCCATCCGCACCAGCCTGGTTGACGTGGACAAGCTGGTCCTCACCTTCGATGAACTCCTGCGCCGCACGCCTTTCGCCGAATATATGCGCCGGATCGTCAAGCTGCTCGAAGAACACTACCACTCCCCGGTGGATATCGAGTTCACCCTGCAAGTCGTTGACCCGCAATCCGCCAAGCCTTCAATCCGCATCTCGCTCCTGCAGTGCCGCCCACAAAGCCAGATGGAAGATGAAGAGGCCCGTATTCCAGAGAATATCCCACCTGAGAACTTAATCTTCTCCAGCCGCCGCATGGTGCCGCATGGCACGGTGGACGGCATTCGCTACGTGCTGTTCGTCTCGCCCGAAGATTACTTCAACCTTACCTCCCAGGCCGAACGCAGCAAACTGGAACGCGCCATCGGCGCGCTCAACACCGCCCTGAAAGGCGAGACCTTCATCTGCGTCGGGCCGGGACGCTGGGGGACATCCACACCCGACCTGGGGATACACATCAATTACGGGGATATTTACAACACGCGCGCCTTGATCGAGCTGACCGGACAGGGCATCGGGCCGGACCTGGAGCCGTCTTTCGGCACCCATTTCTTCCAGGACCTGATGGAGTCTCGCATCTACCCCCTGGCCGTTTACCTGGACGACGATGATATCGTCTTTAATTCCAATTTCTTCTATAAAACCCCGAACCGCCTGAACGACTGGCTGCCTGCGGATAAGTCGCTGCGCGCCTGCCTGCGCATCATCGCAGTAGAAGACTACAAGCCTGGTCACCATCTGACTTTGGTGATGAACAATGACGCGAGCCGGGCAATAGCCTTTCTGGAGCCGGATAAGCACTAGAACAAGTGTTCTACTGCTTCTTGCCGAGTAGGCCTTCGGCGCAGTACACAGTAAATCAAAAGGGCTGGCATTTTGCCAGCCCTTTTTGATGATGAGGTTGCTTATGGCGCAATCCCCGCCTCGTCCGTTTTCGGCTGCATGGCCGGGCGCATGGTAAACAAGATGATCAGGCTTACAAAAGCAAAGCCGGCAATGACAATTTCCACCCCTGCCATTCCCAGAGTGGGCAGAAGATAAGTTGCTGTCCCATTCACCAGCGCATGCCAGAGTATGGCCAGCCAGAACCAGAGCGGCTGCTCGAGAGTCACACTGCGCAGCACCATGACCGAGAGCGTGATTTGCATGGCCATCGCGAAGATGCGCTCGACGAAACCGAGCAGCGACATATACAGCGGAGCCGACCAGTATTCACTCACCTGCTGCTGGAGAAGGGAAACCTGATCGGCGGGGATGGACAAAGAAGCCAGGTTCGCATCCTTCAGAGTCAACAGCGTAAAGTACGAGACCGCCGCGGCCAGGCCGAGCAAGATGGCCTCGATCCCGCCGTGACCCGTGCCGATCATCAGGCCTTCATTCCAGATACGCGTTTTCTTGAGCACGAACTTGAAGAGGATGTAACGGGCGGTCTCTTCGAAGATGCCGGCCAGCAGGCCGAGCGTAACGGCATTGAAAAGTGTCGTCCAGGCCTGGGGAGGCGCAGGCAGCACACCGGCATTGAACAGCGCGGTCAGCCCAGTCAATACGGGAAGGTGAATAACCTGGGCGGCAATGAAGGTCAATGCGCCTGCCAGAAAGAGTCTCCACGAGAGTTTGAAGCGGCGCGACAGGTAAATCCCCAGCAGGATGGGCAGCAGGATCATCCCTAGAAAATTGATGGCATAGGTAACGGCTAACATAGTTTCTCCTTATTTTCGGCAACACGCCGCAAACGTATCATGTTCGGAAAAGCACCTGCTCGCGGTGGAACTGCCAGACGGCGAAAACAAGCCCGATGGCCGCGTACAGCGCCGAGGAAGCCAGCACGACGCCAAATTCCAGCGTCCCCGCCGTGCCGAGGAAGAGATCGCGCAGAATCAGGTTGGAGCCGAAGATCGGAATAGCGTAAACCGGCAGGCCGGGAGAGAGATCGGGGATCAGCATCACGGCCATCGCCGGAATGAGCACCACGAATTGCAGCGGCACGATGTAGTTCTGCGCCTCCTTGAAACTGCGGGCGAAGAGGCAGACCGCGATCTCCAGCGCACCGAACATCAGCGCGATGGGAAACGCGGCTAGCAGCACAAGTAGCGCCGTCTGCAGCGAGACGGCATACGTCACTGCCCCATCCGTCCCCCCCATTTCGGGCGGGGCGATCATGAAGGCGAGCAACATGCTGGTGATCGCCAGAATGAGGGCGGCCAGCGAGGTGGTGATGACCGCCAGCAGTTTGCCGCTCACCACCTGCACCCGCCCGGCGGGGGTCATCAGCAGCGGTTCGAGCGTCAGTCGTTCCTTTTCGCCTGCGGTCACATCGATGGCGGTGTACATTCCGCCTATCAGCCCCCAAATGATGATGAACATTGGCAGCATCATGGCGAGGTACATGCCGCCCATCTGCTGCGGCGTGGCCAGGTTTTCGTAGCCGGTCTCGAATGGCGCGAGCAGGGTCACGTCCACGCCGCGCGCCGCCATTCGTTGGGCGACGATGCCCTGGGCATAGGTCGTTAGCAGCGTCTCCACCCGCGCCATTTGCACGCTGGCGGTCATCTTGCTCTGGTCAGAAAGGACGACAATCTGGCCCGGCTGCTTTTCCTGAGCCAGGTCTGCTTCGAAGTTCTCAGGGATGCGCAGCCCGACGAAGGCCTTTTCTTCGCGCAGGAGCGGTTCGAGAGCGTCACTCTCGATGACCTCGATGGCCGGATCGGAACGCAGGAAGACCATCAGCCCCGGCGCGTGCTCGCCGCCGGAAACCGCCACTGTGATCACCGCGCTCTCCTGCTTTTTGAACTGATCGGTCATCAGTTTCTGCGGCAGGATGATAAAGAGCGGCATGATCAGCACTGGCCCGAGCACCATCGCCCAGAGTGTACGGCGATCGCGCAGCGTATCCAGCATCTCCTTGAGCCAGACGATGAACACGATTTTCATGGCTTCATCTCCTCGGCGTCGACGCCCACCAGTTGGACAAAGGCCTCCTCCAGCGTGGCCTGGCCGGTCTGCCGCCGCAGTTCTTCCGGCGCGCCGGCGGCCACGATCTGCCCGCGATGGATGATGGCGATGCGGTCGCACAGGCGCTCGGCCTCGTCGAGGATGTGGGTGGAAAAAAGCACGCAGCGGCCTTCATCCCGAAAGCGACGGATCAGATCGCGCACTCCGCGCACGCTCATCACGTCCAGCCCGGCGGTGGGTTCGTCGAGCAGCATGGTCTTGGGGTTATGGATCAGAGCGCGCCCCAGGGCGACTTTTTGCTTCATGCCTTTCGAAAACGGATCGCAGCGGCGGTCGGCGTATTCGCCCATTTCCAGCAGGGCGATCAGTTCTGTGATGCGCCGTTCCAGCGATGTTTCGTCCATGCCGTACAGCCGCCCGAAGTAGCGCAGGTGTTCGCGGGCGGTCAGGCGGCCGTAGAGGCCCCAGTTCTCGGGCAGGACGCCAATGGCAGCGCGCACTTTTTCCGGCGCGTGCCGCAGGTCATGCCCGTCCACAGCAGCAGTCCCGGAAGTGGGGCGCAGGATGGTGGCGAGCATGCGCAGGATGGTGGTCTTGCCCGCGCCGTTCGGCCCAAGCAGACCCATCACCTCGCCGTCGCGGGCGTTGAAATTCACCCCATTGACGGCATGGATTTTGCCAAAGTGTTTGGTCAGGCTTTGGGCTTCAATCATGGAATGCTCCGTAGTTACCTCGGCAGCGAGCGCATTCGCCGCGTCGAGGCAGTCAGCGGGCGCTTGGCAATCAGCGTGACTTTATCGGTGATGACATACGTACCGACCACTTCCCAGCCTTCCAGGCCCAATTCGTTTAACATGACCTCCAGTTCATCTTCCTTCGGCCCGCGCCATATGTTACCCAGGCTGAAAACAGTGTATTCCCATTGATTTGTATCTGTCATTTTACGCTCCTTCGCAGTCTGTATGTTTCACGTGAAACGGAACGTGTCAAGTGCTGAGTAATTCGCAAAACCACCTCACTTATCACGCATCACGCCTTCGTCTCCCGCTGATACAAAACATACGAATAGACAACCAGAAACAACGCCGAGCCAAGCAGCGGGACGAAGACGAACCAGAGCGCATACGCGCCGAAGAACACACCGAGAATGGCGAGCAGGCCCGACCCGATGAACAGTTTTGCGCCCAGGCGGTGGGTCGCATCCCAGACTGTGTCGCTGCTCAGGGTCCAGGGCGTGCGCACGCCGATAAACCAGTTGCGTTTGGCCTTTGCCATCATCACGCCCGCGTAGACAAAGAACAGTCCCAGCGCGGGGAGCATGGCTGCGCCCATGTCGAAACCGGTGTAGCCCAGATTCC
>JBDRTP010000429.1:0-2642 GCA_043823965.1 Chloroflexota bacterium | reverse complement strand
TGAAGCCGTCCTGGTCGCCCCCGCCACCACCTTCCTGATGATGAACCGCCCCGTGACGGTCCAATTCTGGCTCGACCCCGGCTCCGGCGGTTGGGCCGAGCGCCTGTTTCAGCCGTTGACTCAACCCTACGTGCTCTCTCGTCACTGGAAACATGGACGCCTGTGGAGCGACGCCGACGAAGTCGCTGCCAACCAGCAAACCCTGGCGCGCCTGGTGACCGGTCTCCTACGCCGCTGCCGGGGGCGCGTCTATCTCGGCCTGAGCGATCTGGGCGAGAGCGGCTTCGAGCAGCGCGGCGTGCTGCTGAAAGCGTTCCAAAAGGTGTTGCAGGGCGACCCGGCCATGCTATAATCTTTTTGAGCAAGTGCATGAAACAGGAGAGAGGATTATGGCAAGACAAACTTTCGAAGCAATTTATGACGGAAAAGTTTTGCGTCCCAAAAAGCGATTGGAAATCGAACCCAATACCTCGGTCTTGGTGACGGTGAAACCTGTCAAAGCAAGACGCGCATCCAAAAAATCATTTCTCGAAGTGATCGAGTCCCTCAACGTGGATGTACCACCCGATTGGTCTGAAAACATCGAAGAATACCTGCAAGCCGAGAAGCGCGGATAATGTTTGTGTGAAAGAAGGAAATTATGGTTCTCACCTCCCGTACCCAAAACTTACTGGTTGACCTGCAAAAGATCATGGCGGTCAACGAAGATGAAATCATCCAGCGCGGCATCGCGCAGGCAACCACTGACCGAATCATCGAACTGCGCCAGCGCGCAGGTCAATTAACTGAACGCTACGGAAGCATTGAGAAACTCGAAGCTCAAGGGAAAAATGTTTCCGCTGATAACCACACGCTTTATACGGATTTGCTGGATTGGCGGTCAGTGCGGCACGAACTCGAACAGTTGACCCACTTTCTATCTGGTGTCGAGAAGAAAAACAAGGAACAAATCCTATGAGCGCCATGCAAGCCTTACAATCTGTTCAATTTGTCAAAGCCAAAGGGAAGCGCTTTGCCGTCATCAGCGCAGAGGAATGGGAAGCATTGATTGATTGGCTTGAAACACTGGAAGACGTGGAAATCGTCCGCAAGGCATTCGCGGACTTGAAAGCCGCGGGTGGGAATCGCAAAAAAGCGGGCTGGATGAAATGGGAAGGTATTGCCGAGGATTTATAAAAGGAGACAGATATGGTTACTCAAACCTTTGAAGCAGTTTACGATGGAAAAGTTCTGCGTCCCAAAAAAAGATTGATTTTGGAGCCAAACACATCCGTTCAAGTGACAATACGCGCGGTCAAGGCAAAATCCAAAAAGAAGAAATCGGCTCTCGAAGTAATCGAGTCGCTTAAAGTGGACGCGCCGTCTGACTGGTCTGAAAACATCGAAGAGTATCTGCAAGCCGAGAAGCGCGCCCATGAACGATAAAGTCTTTCTTGACACGGCGTTTGTCCTCGCGCTTGCCTCGCCTTCTGACCAATATCACGAAAAGGCAAAGGAACTTTCACACCAGATCAAGAAAGGAGGCATTGCGCTCCTCACCACGCGGGCGATCTTGATCGAAATTGGGGATGCAATGACAGGCCAACGCAGGCGCAAAGCGGGGATAATCATGCTCGAATCACTAGAAAACGACGATAATTTAGAAATATTCCCCAACAGCGAAGAACTTTACAGCAAAGCGTTCGACCACTTCGCCGCGCGTCCCGACAAAGAATGGGGAATGACGGATTGTATTTCCTTCGTGGTGATGAAGGAATACGAAATCAGCGAAGTGTTGACAACTGATGTGCATTTTCAGCAAGCAGGGTTTGTCGCGCTCATGCGCGAATAATCGAAAATAGAACATGGGGATTTCATCCTTCCGCCTTCATCCTTCATCCTTTCCCTTCGCGAGCCTGCCAGCAAAACCCTCCCGCCAGAGGTGACGATGGTTCACGCAGAAAACCGCGCAAAACCAATTAACCGCTAAGAGCGCAAAGAACGCAAAGAAAAACCTTTCTAAATCTTCGCGACCTTCGCGTGCTTCGTGGTTCAAAAAAAGATTCACCGCTAAGGCAGCTAAGGTCGCGAAGAAAACCAAAAAGAATCTTAGCGCTCTTCGCGTGCTTCGCGGTTCAAAAAAACATGAACAACTTCTCGCCCAGACCCTCCCAACAAGCCATCCTCCGCTACACAAGCGGATGCCTCGGCATTGCCGCGGTGCCTGGAGCGGGCAAGACGCATATTCTCCCCGCGCTGGCGGCGCCGATCATTCATAACAACGGACTGCAGGATGGGCAGGAAGTGCTCATCGTCACGCTGGTCAATTCAGCGGTGGACAACTTCGAAGCGCGCATCAAAAAGCTTTTCGCGGAACGTCCCATTCAGGCGCTCTACAAATATCGCGTCCGCACCCTGCACGGACTGGCGCACGACATCGTCCGTGAGAAGCCCGCCCGCGTCGGCCTCGAGGAGCGATTCAGCATCATTGACGAGCGCGAGGCCGAGGTCAGCCGCCGCGAGTCGGTCAATGCGTGGCTGGCCACTCAGCCCGATTGTCTGGATGACTACCTCGACGCCGCGCTGGATGATTCCAAGCGCGACTGGATTCGCCGCCAGCAATTGCCCAATTTGGTGGACTCGCTCGCCCTGGCCTTTATCCG
>JBDRTP010000428.1:0-6153 GCA_043823965.1 Chloroflexota bacterium | reverse complement strand
GCCCGCTCATATCTATTATAAGAATGAGAGTGTCTCACCGGCAGGCAGTCACAAACCGAACACGGCCATTGCCCAGGCCTTTTACAACAAGGCCGCCGGGACCAAGTCCCTGACCACTGAAACCGGCGCGGGGCAGTGGGGCTCGGCGTTGGCGCTGGCATGCAACTTCTTTGGCCTGAACCTGGACGTGTACATGGTGCGCGTCTCGTACGACCAGAAGCCCTACCGCCGCATCATGATAGAGACTTATGGGGCGCAGGTCTTCGCCAGCCCGACGGAGCGGACGGACTTCGGGCGCTCGGTGCTGGCCGAAAACCCTGAAAGCCCCGGATCGTTGGGCATCGCCATCTCGGAGGCGGTGGAAGTCGCCGCCACCTCCAATGGGGCGAAGAAATACAGCCTCGGCTCGGTGCTGAACCACGTCCTGATGCACCAGACGGTCGTCGGCGAGGAAGCCCTCAAGCAGATGGATATGGCCGGGGAGTACCCGGACGTAGTCATCGGCTGCGTGGGCGGCGGATCGAACTACGCCGGGCTTGCCTACCCGTTCCTGCGCCAGAACCTGAAAGATGGGCAGCGAGCGCGGCTGGTGGCTGTCGAGCCGACTGCCACGCCAACCATCACAAAGGGCGCCTATGCCTTCGATTACGGCGATACCGCCAAGATGGCGCCCATCGTCAAGATGTACACGCTGGGGCACTCTTTCGTGCCGCCGGCCATCCATGCCGGCGGGCTGCGCTACCACGGCATGGCCCCCAGCATGTCCGCTTTTTGCAATGCCGGTCTCATGGACGCTGTCTCCGTGCCGCAACTGGCGACCTTTGAGGCCGCAGTACAGTTCGCCCGCGCCGAGGGTATCATCCCGGCACCGGAAACGGCGCACGCCATCCGCATCGTCATTGACGAGGCGCTGGATGCCAAAGCCAAAGGCGAGAAGCGCGTGATACTCTTCAACCTCTCCGGACACGGGCATTTCGACCTAAGCGCCTACCAGGCCTATCTGAGCGGGCAGTTGGAAGATTACGAGTATCCCGCCGAGGCGGTGCAGGAAGCCATGAAGGAATTACCGCAGGTGGCGGTGCCGGCGTAATAAAAAGCCTCCCGCCTGAAATCAGACCTCCGAGTTCTTGGAGAACTCGGAGGTCTCCGCGCACATTGGGCAATCGCTATTTTTCTCCCAGCCATCGAATGCGTTCAAATTCGGCGTGAACGGCATTGTACAGCCGTTCGTCCGGCGGCAGGCTGGCGCATAATTGCTCAGCGTCGCCGTTGAAGCCGTCGGCGAAGAGCAAGGCGGTTTGAGTGGGGTTCTGGCTGAGTAATCCGGCGAGCCCCTGCACCGCCTCGTGCCCCCCATGGGTGTACCCGGCCAGCCACTGGACATCGGCTTTGGCGTCGCTGGCGCTGAGCAGGGCCACGACGACCGAATGCGGATGTGACCCAGCCGAAGTCAGGCCGGCTGGCGTGCTGAAGCCGACCAGGGGTGTTGCGCCGAGCAGGCTGATACCAATGCCGCTATCCTTCACCCAAACGTGTACCACCTGCGGCGCACCCTCGGGATCCCACTGGTTGCTGCTGGTCTCCGCGCGGATGTTTATCCGGCCGGCTTCGGGGGTGTACTTACCGAGTAGGTGCTGCGCATTGGCATTGCTGACCAGATTGATCAAAACCTGGGCCAGCCGCGTAGGATCCGCCCAGATTTTGGGTAAGTTGGGGGGCAACATGACGGCGATGGCTTGTTTCTTCTCGTCAATCTGGCGTTTGCTCGAACGCGTCACCTCGTCTAACACCTCACTCAGGGCAATCGCCTTGAACTCCAGCCGCAGACGTCCGGCCTCGATCTTGGAATTGTCGTTTAGATCCGAGACCAGTGTATTCATACGCTCGACATTCGAGAGGATGGTGTTCAGAAAGTTGGTCTGCATCGCGTTGATCGGGCCGACCGCGCTGGCCGCCAGCAGCTCGGTATAGCCTTTGATGGAGGTCATCGGGTTTTTGAGTTCGTGTGCGACGAGCGAGACGAACTCACTTTCATCCAAAAACTCATCCACTGTCACAGCCTTACGCCCTTCGGGGCTGACATCGTGCTCGTCAGGTTGGATGTGCGTATGGCGGTGCCGCCTGCCGCCTAATTGATCACGGGCATAGAGGCGCTGTCCGTTGCGGATCAGGGCAAGGTTAACCGTCTCATAATTGTCATTGCGATAGATTTGCACAAATAGGTCGGCGGAAATATACAGCCTGACCTTGATCAGGCTGGCGGTTTGTTCAAAGATCTCCAGACGAACGAAATACTTCCGCCGCCTGGATTCAGCCCTCAGTGCGGCAAGGGTTTCGGCGGCGTTCATGCCCCCTCGCTGAATTCCTTCAGGCGTTTGATTTCCGTTTCCATATCGGCAATGCCTGTCACCGCCAGTTCCCAATCAAAATAGTCCTGCTCCTCGACGGCGGGAGGCGTACCGGCAAGCACTTTTTGGCGGAAAGTGTCAAAACCCATGCTGTATTTGGCCTGGAACTGGCGCGCCATCGTCTGGTATTTGATCAGATTCTTCTGCGCCCGTTCCAGCAACAACTCTGCCAATGCCTGTTCGACCTTCATGTTCGAGGAACGTTTCCCGGATTGGCGAAGCCGCAATGCGGTTTTGGCGAACAAAGTGAGCCGCCAATCTGGTGTTCTGCGAAGTGCGCATCTCAAAGCTTCTTCCAATACTTTCTTTTCCAGCCATCCGACTCCCTATACCTGGAAAACTCGTACCTCCAAACATCTGAGACTAAACGGGAGTGTTGGGCTTCTTCGCCTGCTACCTCCGCTGTGCCTGGACAATGGATAATAAAACCGCCCTTTTTGACCACTCGCTCAAATTCTTTTAATTCGTCTTCCAGTCGCCATCCAAGCGCGTGCGAGGTGATGAGGACTTCAGCAAATCCATCGGGCAGTGGAATAGCGTGCAGGAAGCCGTCAATGACGAACACGTTGCTCAAGCCACTCTTTAAGGCTTTCTCCCGGATGAATTGCCTCAGCTGCGCCACTGGCTCTACGGCAAAGACTTGTCGGGCAAATCGGGCAGCTTCAAGCGCCACCCTCCCTGTCCCTGCGCCCCCGTCAATAACCACCTTCTGGTCAAGGGTGGTAATCATGGTGACCTCGTGGAAATCCCAATTATGAAACTCCAGCGCATCATAAGACTCGGGGCATTTGTTGTAAACGAGCAGATCAGCAATAGTCCAGACAACCTTCTCCCTGCACGCTGCCAACTCCTGCTGGTCAACGGCTGGCCCATACTGAGCCATAACGCGTTCAACAAAGTCAGTAATTGAGGGACACTTCTTCACCAAGAAACGCTTGACAGAAGGATACGCCCACAGGACTGCTGCGAGTTCTCGCTCTGGCACCCAACCGGGGAAGTATCCTATTTGAAAGGTTTCTAATAGGTATAAATCTTCGACTTCCAGAGTCACCCCCTTGAACAAATCAGCAAACGACATTACAAATCACTCCTTGACTCACATGGGGTCTCCATTCAGCGCATTTCGTAGAACAGGCGGCGTGCGCTGGATTCGAGTTTCGCGGTCAGAGCCATAACTGCCTCCTGAAAAAATTATATCATGTGGCACAAGCAAGATGGTATATTTGCAAGAGAATGATGACATTTTATGCCATTCCTGGCGCATACTATTACAGGGTACTGCGTAGATTGGTGAACCAAACTCTTGTAATTTGCGAGCATTTCGGCACATGCAAGTTCACAAATTTATGCAAGAAGCAGTAAAAGGTTCGAAAAATGACCTCCCAACACGACCGCAACCCCGGCACGTCGCTCGATCTCGATTGGATGATGCGCGCCCGCGTCAACCGCAGCGCGGTCGAGCGCCGCACCGCCTCACTGCCGGCGCGGCGCTCGATCAAGAAAGAATGGCAGGCGGCCTGGCTGCTGCGCGCCGTCACCTGCATCGATCTCACCACCCTCTCCGGCGACGATACCCCCGGCCGGGTGCGGCGACTGTGTTTCAAGGCCCGGCAGCCCGTGCGACCGGATATGCTCGCCGCGCTCGGTGTCGCCGATCAGCAGATTACCGTTGGCGCGGTCTGCGTCTACCCCAGCCGCGTCAAGGACGCCGTCGAGGCGCTCAAAGGCACGGATATCCCCGTGGCTTCGGTGGCGACCGGCTTCCCCGCCGGTCAAACGCCCCTGCCGCAGCGCATCGCCGAGATCGAGCAAGCCATCGAATCCGGGGCGCGCGAGATTGACGTGGTCATCTCACGCGCCCACGTCCTGACCGGCGACTGGGGGGCGCTCTACGACGAGGTCAGGCAGTTCCGCGCCACTTGCGGCGAGGCCGCCCACATGAAGACCATTCTGGCCACCGGCGACCTGGGCACGCTCAAGCAAGTGTATCAAGCCAGCCTGGTGGCGATGATGGCCGGATCGGATTTCATCAAAACTTCCACTGGCAAGGAATCAGTCAACGCCACGCTGGAGGTCAGCCTGGTGATGACGCGCGCCATCCGTGAATATTGGGAACGCACCGGCTGCAAGGTCGGCTTCAAACCGGCGGGAGGCATCAACACCGCCAAGCAGATCCTGGCCTGGCAGGCCCTGATGAAAGAGGAACTCGGCGACGAGTGGCTGATGCCAGATCTGTTCCGCATCGGCGCGAGCAGTTTGCTGACCGACCTGGAACGGCAGTTGTATCACTACATCACCGGTCACTACGCGGCGAAGCATCACATGCCGATGGGATAGCGTTTTATAGAAAGGAGTAGAAAATGAATATAGACACGCTCGCGCAACAGGATTTGGTCCGCAAGGCAGTGATCGAAGTGGCGCAACTGCAAGAGAAGGAACTATTAATTGTTATTGAGATGGTGGATACTCTCAAAAAACAGCGCGCGCGCCCAAACCGAGAGTTGGCGGAGGAAATCCTGTCCCGCGCCAAAGCCCGTGCGGTTGAGATGAGTCATCTTTCCCGCGCTGAGGTAATGGAAAAATTTAGCAACACGCTTGATGCGATTCGCGCAGAAGCCATCGCGAAAGGCACGGCAATTGAGGGGGAGTGGGAAAATGACTGAACCAATTCGCGCTGTGTTGGACACGAATGTGTTTGTATCTGCCGCGCTTAGCAGGAATCCATCCAGCCCAACCCGCGAAGTGATTGACCGATGGAAACGCGGCGAGTTTGTGCTATTAATCTGCACATCGCTCGCGGAAGAAATTGTCGAAAAGTTATTGGATCACAGCATTGACGCTGAGAAGATTGGCGTATTGGTTGAAACGCTGGCAAGTTTGGCTGAGTGGGTTGAAATTCCCACCGAAAAGATCGAAGTACTGCTCTCCGATCCCGACGATAATGTGGTCGTTGCCTGCGCGGTGGAGGGCAGGGCAAATTATCTGATCACGTATGACCCGCATTTCAATTCACTTCAAGGCGACTATCGCGGAATAAAAATCATCAAAGCCATTCCGTTTTTAGAAGTGTTGCGCCTGAAGTAAGACCTGACAGGTTTCCGCAAATGTCCGATCATCAAGAGCCATTTTTCGCGCGTGGTTTTCCATCCGTCACGGCGCGCATAAAACCTGTCAGGTCTGTGTAAACAGGTCACTACGCGGCGAAACATTACATGCCGATGGGATGAGAAAATTGTACGACCAATAAGATGTGCCATAATTATTGAGGCGCCCTATAACCATTCCCTGATTCTTTCAAAAGAGGCTCACACATGAAATCAAAGCCAATTCGTCATGGCAAGTCGTTCGACGTAAACACAGCGGCTGTCGACAATCTCCTGGACAAGTTATACATGCAGGCGAAGGCGCAATTTGGCGCGGCCATTAAATCGTTCTGGTTCTACGACGGCGATCTATGTACAGCCTGTGTCCAGCGTTCGATTGGTGTGGTGAAGTACAAAGGTCAGGATGCGCTGGCGATCAATGCATTCATCTCTCGCGATCGGGGCGTGTTGATCTGCTAGTTTCTATGTGAGACATGCGCAACGTATATATTCAAAGAGGCGCAGAAAAATCCATACCGCCAGACACCAATACACAACGACATTGAGCGCAATTTGACCGATGCCTACCACAAGCATTTGGCGTCGCTCGATGCTTGAGGGTCAGATCTGTTGCGAATTATAATATGACGGTAGCCTGCCGC
>JBDRTP010000427.1:0-4157 GCA_043823965.1 Chloroflexota bacterium | reverse complement strand
GACTCGAGTCATGCCGTGCTCTGCGCGTGACGGGATCGCGCCGCCCGCGCCCGGCTCCGGGAACCACAGGCGCTGGATGTGCTTCCTGGCCAGGGTCATCGCCGCGTCGAAGCGGATGATCGGAAAGTTGCGCGCCACCTGCAAAATGGCCTGGATGACAGCCTCGCGCACCACAGCCTGGGAGTAATCCAGTTGGGCGGTATCGTTCCAGGGCATGGAAGTGCCATCATTACCATGATAGATGTATTTAGTTTCGTTAGTTGAATAGTTGCGTAGTTGAAAGACGACGGAGGCATCGGTTTTGTCGTAATAGTGGTTTTCGAGGAAGACGCCAATGCGCGGGTCGCTGGATAAATCCGGGCCGTTGAAAGCGTAGTTCGGATACGGCGAGTAGGGAAGTGAGAGGAACCAGTCTGGATGCTCGGCCACCCAGCGCGAGTCAATGCCCATGTGATTGGGCACCATGTCGGCCGAGAGGCGGATGCCGCGCTGCCACGCCCGCCAGCGCAAGTTGCCGAGTGCCTCCCAGCCGCCCAGATCTGCGGCAATCTGGTAATCCATCAGCGAATAGGCCGAGGCGACCGCGTCCGCGTTGCCCATCATCTGCTTGATGCGTTGCGAAGCGCGGCTGCGCTCCCACAGGCCGATCAACCACAGGCCGGTCAGACCGCGCCGGGCCAGGCTATCCAACTCCTCGTCCGGGATCTGGTCGAGGCGGGTGATCGCCCGCTGGTACTTCTTCGAAAGCTGGTCAAGCCAGACGTAGCTGTTCTTGGCGATCAGCACCAGGCGCGGCATCCAGTCCTTATCCGGGCTGAAACGTTCGTACTCATGCTCGCCATGCCCAAAAGATGGCAGCGGCGCATGGCCTGCGAACCCGCCTGTTCCGCTGCGGCGGATCTCTTCTTTGACGAAATCCAGTCCGCGCAGCAGGCGGCTGACGAAGCCCTCGCCCAGCAGTGCGCCCCAACGATTCAATATGTACTCCAGTTGGCCGCTCAACGAGTGCGGCGAGGCCAGCGCCGGGGCACGCAAGAGTTGGATCAAATTCTCCCCACCCGCGCCGGCGTTGGGTTGGTGGCTGAAAAAGGTGTGCAGTTTTTCAATGATGGCTGGATAGGCGCTCATCTCTTGCAGGCTGGTGTCGTCAAACAACTCACTCAAGGACATGGCCGCCGCGTTCGCATTGTGCAGATAGAGGAGCAATAGCTCTTTCAGAGATGTCTGCCGGTGTGGAATACCCCCGGATTCCGAAGCAATATACTCGGAGCTGGTCATTTCGGCGCGGTAAACTGGAGCTGGCGGGAAATCCTCAGCAAATTTAACCTGCGTCTTGTGGACGGATTGGGGAGTGACCCCCCAACGGGGGGTGACCCCCCGTTGGGGGGTGATGCCCTTATCCAACCAGTCAAGCGCGCGACCCATCAGCCCCGGATGCTGCATTTCATATTGGCGGAGGAGTAAGCGCAGGACTTCATCAACCAGACCGAGTGCATACAGGTCGGCAGCCGAAACGTTCATCTGCGCAGCTATTCCACGTGTCTGCTGAAGACTCTGGAATGTCAGGCTTTCAAGACCGTACCGGTCACGTGCTTGGCGGGAAAGATGGGATTCGTACATGGGTGGCTCCGCCCCTTAATCTTTCGGCGCCTCGCGTACAATATACAGCGGCCTGCCCTTGGCCTCGTCGTAGAGACGGCCAATGTACTCGCCCAGCACACCCAGCGAGATCAACTGCACACCGCCCAGAAACAGCACGGCGATCAGCGTCGAAGCCTGGCCAATAAATGCCTGTGAGCCGGTCAACCTCAACGCGATCACTATGGGTATCGCCAGGATGCTGATACTGGCAGAGATGAAACCCAAATACGTCGCCACTTGCAGCGGAAAGTATGAGAAGCCGGTGATGGCGTTGAGCGCCAGCCGGAACATTTTCTTGAAGGGGTACTTGGTCATGCCGGAATAGCGCACCCCACGCTTGTACTCCACCCCAATTTGACGAAAACCAACCCAGGCGGCCATACCGCGCAGGAAGCGGTGCCGCTCGCGCATCCCCTTCATCACGTCCACAACCTTGCGGTCGAGCAGGCGGAAGTCGCCGGTATCCAGCGGGATCTTTACATCGGTGATGCGATAGATCAAGCGGTAGAAGAGCGAGGCAGTGACTTTTTTGAACCAGGTCTCACCCTCTCGCTCGGCGCGCACGGCGTAAACCACTTCATACCCCTCGCGCCATCTGGCGATCAGATCAATCGTGACTTCGGGCGGATCCTGCAAGTCGGCATCTATGATGACGACCGCCTGCCCGCGGGCATAATCCAGCCCGGCCGTGACGGCGATCTGGTGCCCAAAGTTGCGCGCGAAGATAATCGGACGAACGCGCGCGTCCTGCGCGGCCAACTCGCGGATGCGGTCGGTCGAGCCATCCATGCAGCCGTCGTCCACCAGGATCAACTCCCAGGGTTCACCGGTCGAGTCCATCGTCTCGCGGACGCGGCGGTAGAGTTCGGCAATATTATCCTGTTCGTTGAAAACGGGGGCGACGATAGAGAATGTGATGGACATATTCCACCTATTTCCGTGCAGATTTTCGCTTTGGGTTAACTTTCTTGTCTGTCTGCGCTGGCATTGATTCCAATTCTTGTACCAGCGGCGTATCGTAGATCGGGAACGGCGGAAGTCCCAAAATGCGCGCCCGCAGATAGCGCCCAATGACGATCGCCGAGGCGAGCATCGGCACAATGATCAAAGCTCCCAATACGCCGCTAAAGATGACCGCCGCGATAATGGCAACAAACACCAGGCCTTCGTTCAGGTTCACACTGCGCCCCATTACGCGCGGGCGCAGCCAGATATTCTTGAAGTTGATCAATACTACGTAAATACCGACGACGAGAACCCCAAACCAAAAATTGGATAGAGGCAGGTAGTTTGAGCCTTCGAGCAGGGCGACGCCCAACGCGAGCAGGGTAGCCGCCAACGGGCCGATCTCGGGTACCAGGCTGAACAAACCAGTTAGCATACCCAGGATGATCGCGCCGGGTAGTCCGATCGCCGTCCAGACAAAAGTGAAAATTACACCGACGATAAACATCAAAGCCAGTTGCCCACGCAGGTAGGCCGCCCAGACTCTCTTGACCTCAATGTAGACTCGGCGCACATCCAGCCGGTAAGCAGGGGGCGCGATTCTGATCATCCACTCGCGGGCATGATCCCAGTCCATGAGTAGATAATAGATGGTGACAACGATGATCAGGAACCAGGCCGCGTTCCGCGAAGTACTCTCAAGGATGTGTAAGGCATTCTCTGGGAGCTTGCTGATATAAAGAGCCAGCGACTCATCCGGCCTGGGAAGAATGGAGCCGAGATCGATGCTGAAACCGCCGATCATGACCGGCCGGGATAAAATGCCCTGCAATTGATCCAACATATCGAGCAAATCCTGAGTCAACAATTTTAGTTCGTTGATAAATAACGGCACAATCAGCACCGGCGCGGCAACCAACATGCCCAAACCAATGAAGTAGACCAGGTTGACTGCCAGTTTATGTCCCATGCGGGCACGGCGTTCCAGAAAGTCGATCGCCGGGTTAAGGATATAAGCCACCAACCCAGCCATCACCAATGGGCCGAGTATCTCACGAATGCCCCAGAAGAACAAAATCAATGTGACTAAGACAAACGTGAGCACAAAGTAACGTGTAGATAAACTCCATTCGCGTTTCATATTGCCTTTTTTACCGCCTCCAAAGTCGGTTCAATGATCGGGGCTTCCTTCACCGCCTGCATGGCGGCACGGACATCCTTCAGCCCACTGCCGGTATTGATCACCAGGATCGGGTCCGCTGGCTCGACCACACCCTGCGCAACAGCCTTGACCAACCCAGCGTAAGACGTGGCCCCGGCTGGTTCAGCGAAGATGCCTGCCTTGCCCAACTCAGCGATGGCGGCCAGGATGTCTTGATCGCTGACGGTGATGTACGTTCCGCCCGTCTCGCGCGCCGCGCGCACGGCGCGC
Organism: Chloroflexota bacterium; assembly: GCA_043823965.1. Classification (GTDB taxonomy): domain Bacteria; phylum Chloroflexota; class Anaerolineae; order Anaerolineales; family Villigracilaceae; genus CG2-30-58-95. Next base: position 139 of record JBDRTP010000427.1, on the reverse strand, counting down.
ACGCCATCCCGCGGCAAATCCACCGAAATGCTGTCGGCCAGCGTTTTGGCTGAGATGGGAATGATTGTTTCCGTGCCAGCCTGGAATGCATTGGCAATCGCCGCGGAACCCTCGGCCTGCACACCGATAATGCGCGGCA
>JBDRTP010000426.1:0-4632 GCA_043823965.1 Chloroflexota bacterium | reverse complement strand
CGACTCCCCGCGCGCCCTGACCGCCCACGTGGATACGCTCGGCGCGATGGTCAAGGAGATCAAGTCCGATGGACGGCTGAAACTGACCAAAGTCGGCAACTTTGCCTGGAACACGGTCGAGGGCGAGGGCTGCTGGGTCTTTGCGTCGAAGGGCAAAAAAGTGCGCGGCTCCATTTTGCTGGATAAGGCCTCCAGCCACGTCTACGGGACGGAGGTCAACGAAACCCGCCGCGACGACGAAAACATGGAAGTGCGGCTGGATGCCCGCGTGCAGTACGCCGATGAAGCCGAGAAACTGGGCATCCGAGTCGGCGATTTCGTCGCCTTCGACCCGCGCGTGGAAGTCACCGAGGGCTTCATCCGCTCGCGCCACCTGGACGACAAGTCCGGCGTGGCCTGTGTTGTGGCGGCGGTCAGAGCATTGCAGGATGCCGGCCTCCAGCCGGAGCAGACCACCTACCTCCACATCAGCAACTACGAGGAGGTCGGTCACGGCGCGGCGGCGGGGATACCGGCTGAAGTCCAGGAATTGATTGCGGTGGATCTGGCCGCCATCGGCGCGGGGCAGGAATCGGACGAGTTCCACGCTACGCTGTGTCTCAAGGATTCGGGCGGGCCGTACCATCACGGTCTCAGCCAGAAACTGCGCACGATTGCCGAGAAGCACAACATCCCCTACAAGACCGACATCTACCCCCACTACGGCTCGGACAGCGAGGCCTTCTGGCGCGCCGGAGGCGACGTGGCCGCCGCGCTCATCGGCCCCGGCGTGGACGCCTCCCACAACTACGAGCGCACCCACACCGAGGCGCTCGTCGCCACGGCGAAGTGGGTAGCGGCGTATTTGCTGGAGGAGTAAAAAGGAGGTTTTCCATGTACCAGTACAAAGCCACAGTCCTGCGCGTCGTGGACGGGGACACCCTGCACCTCGACGTGGACCTCGGTTTCTTCACCCGCATGGAAATCATCGTGCGGCTCTACGGGCTGAACACGCCGGAAGTGCGCGGTCCAGAGCGCGCAGCCGGTCTGCGCTCCAAAGCCTACGTCACCGAAGTCGTGCCGCCCGGAACGCTCGTCGTCGTGAAAACCTACAAGGCCGAGAAGTATGGCCGCTTCCTGGCCGACATTTGGTACCTTCCCGACTCCACGGATCGGGAAGAGATCCAATCCAAAGGCCGCTGGCTGAACAAGGAACTTCTCGACAAAGGCCTGGCTGTCGTTTATCTCCCCTGATCGCAGTCGTTCCCTTTTCCCTTCGTACTTCCTTAAATCCTTCGCGCTCTGCCCCTTCGGGGTACACGTTCGTATCTTCGCGGTTAAATCAAGGAGTCCCTAATGAAACTCGATGCCGCTCTGTCCCCCACCCACCTTCAATCCGTCCCCGAAATCGCCCGCGCCGCCGAAGCGATGGGCTTCGCCGCCCTGTGGACGACCGAAACGCAGCACGACCCGTTCCTGCCCTGCGCGCTGATTGCCGAGCACACGCAGACAATCCAGATGGGCACGGCGATTGCTGTCTCGTTTGCGCGCAACCCGGCCAACCTGGCCTACACCGCCTGGGACCTGGCGGCGCAATCCGGTGGGCGCTTCATCCTGGGACTTGGCACCCAAGTCAAGGCGCACATCGAGCGCCGCTTTGGGATGCCCTGGCCTGAGTCGCCGGTCGGCAAGATGCGTGAACAGATCGGAGCCATCCGCGCCTTCTGGGATTGCTGGCAGAATGGGACGAAACTGGATTTTCGCGGCGATTACTACAAGTTAACGCTCATGTCGCCCTTCTTCAATCCGGGCCCACTCCAATTCCCCTCTCCTGGAAGGAGAGGGGCCGGGGGTGAGGTCGGGGGTGAGGGCCTCATTCCCATCTACATCGCCGGAGTCAACACCGGACTGGCAAAACTGGCCGGGGAAACCTGCGAAGGCTTCCACGCCCACCCCTTCAACAGCCCGCGCTACCTGCGCGAGGTGATCCTGCCGGCCATCGAAGCAGGTACGCAGAAGGCCGGGCGCAAGCGCGAAGACGTGAAAGTTTCGGTCACGGCCTTTGTAGCCACCACGCCGGAGGAAGAGAACTTCTGCCGCGCCCAGATCTCGTTCTATGCCTCCACGCCCTCATACCGACCGGTCATGGCTTTGCACGGCTGGGAAGATGTGGCTGAGAAGTTATCCGCGCACGCCTCGCGCGGCGAGTGGGGCGAGATGTTTGGGTTGGTTACGGATGAGATGCTGCGAGAGTTTTGCCTGATTGCGGATGAGGCTAATCTGGCTGAGGCATTGAAAGAAAGATACCGAGGAATCGCCGACCGCCTGACGCTGTACCTGCCCTTCACGCCGGGTGAGAAGGATGGATTTTGGAAAGAAATGACAAGAGCATTACACTAATAAAGTTGAGATGGATAAACATATGGATGCTAAACAGTATCTCCATTACCTTCAAGAGAAATTCAAAGAAAGCGATGAAGAAATTGCTCTAAAAAGAGAGTATCGAAGGAGAAGGCTCACAAGACTGGGACAACAGACAGGAAAAAGTAGAATCACGGAAAAAGTAATGACTGAAATCGAATCCAAGCATAAAACAGAAGATGATTATGTAAATGAAACTATCCTTGTCCCTCTTCTTAAAGGGTTACCAATAGATGTGAGAAAAAAAGTGAGCGATACGCCTTTTGGCACTCTTCCCATTCGGGTTGTAAATGCTTACGCAATAAGATCGCCTTCTGGGGAGCCCTTGGTCGTAATCGCTCGTGGGCTCATGGAAATTGCTTATATATTTTGCGAAGCACAGTCTTCCAACGCTTTTATCATTCAAAGCAAAGCCCATTTTAATACAGAGGAACGGTTAAACAAGATCTATCACTATAGGACTTACGCAAGACAGAAATGTTGACAATTGAGCCAAAAGCCATTACTGTTATGGGATGAAACCGAAAAAAGAACGAGTAACCCGTTTGGATTATTGTCAGTATCTGCTGGTGAGCCAGATCAATTATACGCTCACAAATTATGCAGAGCACACCGAGAAATTCAGCCATGACATGGCGAATCGGTATTTATCTGGTGATGAAATCCGGCCTCGGCTGGTTTGGGAGAACGTAGAAAGCGAAGTGCGCCCAACGCCGTATGGATTTCTGGTTTTTGATGACACCGTGATTGACAAGAACTATTCACGCCGCATTGAATTGGTGAGAAGCCAATACAGTGGCAATGCGCACGGTATCATCAAAGGGATCGGCGTTGTGACTTGTGTATACGTCAATCCACAAATCGACCAATTTTGGATCATCGACTACCGTATTTATGACCCGGAAGGCGATGGGAAGACCAAGTTGGAGCATATGCAGGATATGCTGCTGAACTGTGTTTATCAAAAAAACTTGGATTTTTGGGCTGTTTTGATGGATACTTGGTATGCAACCAAAGAAGCCATGCTCCAGATTGAGAAACTTGGCAAAATTTACTACTGTCCACTCAAAGATAATCGCCAGGTGGACGATTCTGGTGGCTTAAAACCTTACCAACGGGTTGACAGCCTGGAGTGGACAAAAGCAGAACAACAGCATGGCAAGGTCATCAAAATCAAAGGCTTTCCTGCCGAGCATAAGGTGAAAGTTTTCCGAGTAGTGCTGTCTACCCAGCGCACGGACTATGTCGTTACCAACGAGATGGCGCAAGACAACGTGGAGGTCGTACAAGACGTGTGCGGCTTTCGCTGGAAGGTCGAGCAATTTCACCGAGAAACCAAGCAGTTGACAGGCATCGAAGGAAATCAATGTCGCAAAGCCAGAATTGTCAGAAATCATATCGGCTGCGCCATTCTGGTTTGGGTTCGCCTCAAACAGGTGGCTGTTGAAACGCATCGAACTATTTACCGCGTAAAGCATGACCTTTTGGACGACTATTTGCGCCAGCAACTCAAGTCACCTGCCGTTCAAATGCGTCTTGCGTAAGTCCTAAAAGCTTTACATTCAGCGAGTAGAATAGCTTTTGTACTCTCATAGCGCGGCTCCCTGCCGCAACCAAAGCATTTACCGCAGAGACCGCAGAGTTCGCGGAGAAAACACAGGAAAAACTCTGCGCTCTCCGCGTGCTCTGCGGTGAAAGATTTGCGCGATCAAGGCAAATGCTGCACGGTAATACTATAATCTCAAAGGAAACAGAGAAAGAAAAATGAAAAAGACTATTGGTTGGACTCTTGCAATCGCCCTCGGTTTGATCCTTCTATTCATTCTTCCCAGCTTGTTCATGCTCGGGCATGGCTGGACGGGCTATGGCATGATGGGCGGCTATAGTATGATGGGATCAAGATTCGGCTTCATGCCTTTCGGATGGATTGGTATGCTGCTAGGCTGGCTGATCCCTCTAGGGCTGCTCGTTTTGGCGGTCTTGGGGATTGTATCCCTGTTCAACCGAGTAGGTGCTGCGCATGGAAAGAAAGGGACAACCCCATCCGCTCAACCTGCCCGGACTTGTGCTCAGTGCAGCAAACCGGCCCAGGCGGATTGGAAAACTTGCCCCTATTGCGGGAACTCACTGGCATAGCGCGGCCTCCGGCCGCAACAAAAAAGATTCACCGCGAAGATGCGAAGAGCGCGAAGTTTAATTTTCCTTCGCGCTCTTCGTTTCTTCGCGGTTCAT
>JBDRTP010000425.1:0-11829 GCA_043823965.1 Chloroflexota bacterium | reverse complement strand
TGGGGTATGCGCGATGCGCCGGATGTCATTTTCGTCGTTTCGGCATTTCTATCCGCCTACAATGCGCGCGCATTTGGCGTCAAAGATTACATTGCACAATTGATGTTCAACAGCCCGCCCGGCCTCACGGATGCGATGGACCTGGCAAAAATGCTGGCGGTGGTGGAGATGGTTACCCCCCTTTCATCCCCCCATTTTCCAGGAGAAAATGGGGGGAAAGAGGGGGGCAACTGCCGCCTCTGGCGGCAGACGCGCACCGGCCTGCTCAGTTACCCGCTCGACCCGGATGCTGCCCGCGCCCACCTTGCTGCCAGTATTTATTTGCAAATGGCGCTCAAGCCGCATATTGTCCATGTGGTCGGACATACCGAAGCCCACCACGCCGCCACAGCCGAGGATGTGATCGAGGCCTGCGGACTGGCTCGCCGCGCCATCGAAAATGCCCTGCGCGGCGCGCCGGATATGACTGCCGGCCCAGCCGTGCAGGCGCGGCGCACGGAACTGGTCGCCGAGGCGCGCGTGACGTTGGAAGCGATTCGCAGCCTGGCCGCGCCGGGCGTCGCGGACCCGCTGACCGATCCGGCCACCCTGGCCCGCGCCGTCACCTCGGGCCTTCTGGACGCCCCACACTTGCGCAATAATCCTTTTGCGCGCGGGGAAATCATCACCCGCATCGTGGATGGCGCGTGCGTGGCAGTGGATTCTGATGGGCGGCCGCTGCCGGAGGCAAAACGTCTGCGAAGATTATTTAATCAGTGAAAATTCGTGGAATTTGTGGCTAGACAGTAGGGCGGGTTTCTTACCCGCCAAAAGGCTGTAATTGGCGGCTATGGAAAGCCGCCCTACAATTTCATTAGTGGAATTTATGGCTGGAGTCAAAGGAGGATCACCATGACGACAAACTACACTGTCATCGGCGCCGGGCACGGAGGCAAGGCCATGGCCGCGCATTTGGCTTTGATGGGATTCAAAGTCGCCTTGTACAATCGTACGGCAGACCACGTGACGGTCATCAAGAAACGCGGCGGCATCGAACTGGAAAGCAGCGAAGGCGGACCGCACGGCTTTGGCAAACTTGCCAAAGTCACTGCCGACATGGGCGAGGCCTTGAAAGACGCCGCGATTGTCATGGTCGTTGTGCCTTCCTCGGCTCATGCAGATGTTGCTCAGAAAGCCGCCCCATTCCTGAAAGACGGCCAAATTGTCATTTTGCATCCCGGTCGCACCTGCGGCGCAATCGAGTTCACCAAAGTCATCCGCGATAACGGCTGCAAGGCGGATGTGACGATAGCGGAGGCAGAGACGTTTATCTATGCCTCCCGTTCCGACGGCCCGGCCCAGGCGCGCATCTTTCGCATCAAGGAGGCTGTGCCTTTGGCCGCATTGCCGGCCACGCACACCCAGCGAGTGCTGGATGCCGTCAATCCGGCTTATCCGCAGTTCATTGATGGCGGGAATGTACTGGAGACCGGATTGAACAACATGGGCGCGATTTTTCATCCAGCCCTGACATTACTGAACGCAGGCTGGATCGAAGCCACGCACGGCGACTACCAATTTTACATTGACGGCGTTACCCCCTCTGTGGCGCGCGTGCTCGAGGTGCTTGACCGCGAGCGCGTGACTATTGCATCATCACTGGGCATTCGCGCCCGCACCGCGCTGGAGTGGCTGAAACTGGCCTACGACACCACCGGCGAAGACCTGCACGAAGCCATCCACAATCAGCCGGGCTATTACGGCATCAAAGCTCCCCCCACTTTGAATCACCGTTATATCTTCGAGGATATTCCCATGAGCCTGGTGCCCATGGCTTCGTTTGGAGAACGATACGGTGTCTCGGTGCGCGGCATGGACGCAATCATCCGCCTGGCCTGCATTGTTCATCACACCGATTACTGGCGGCGTGGGCGTACGTTGGACAAATTGGGCATTAATAATCTAAGTGTTGGCGAACTCACCCGATATGTCAATGAAGGCGTTCTGGAATGAACCACTCACTCGGATAGAAAAGGAAGGATATCGTTTATGGCAGGAATTGCAGGGATTGCAAGTCCCGATAAAACCGAATTAGTCACTCACATGCTGGACAAGATGTCTCATCGCGGCTGGGCCTGGCGAGATGTAATAGATGATAGAAACATCACTTTCGGCGCGATAGGCCTTAAAATCCAACAGCAAGCCCATGACACCTTGAAAAAAAGCGGTCTTGCGCGCGACCGCGCCAGTGATGGGCACTTTGCGCAAGCACAGGCCACTGCCGCAGGGTTTGAACTAAAACGAGGTCCGCTTGGTGTAACGCCGCTTTACTACGGATGGACAAATGACGGCGCGCTGTGCTTTGCCTCGGAAGTTAAAGGACTTTTGGAGGCAACCCGTGATATGCATGAAATGCCTCCCGGGCACACATTCAACGGCCTCACGATGGAAGCATTCGCTCAAATTAAACTTCTACCGCCACTCGTGGAGACCGCCGAGATCATTGCTGTAAAACTTCGTCGAAGATTGGAAACATCGGTCAATAAACGCATAGGAGATGGCCGGGTGGGCGCGTGGCTTTCAGGCGGACTGGACTCTAGCACGATGGCTGCCCTGGCGTGCAAATATGTGAGTCATTTCCACACGTTTGCGGCCGGCTTGCCGGATGCCCCAGACCTGGAATTTGCCCGCCTCGCTGCCGACTTCATCCAGACCGAACATCATGAAATCATCGTCCAACCCAAAGACATTTTTGCAATCCTCCCGGATGCTATCTACCATCTCGAATCGTTCGATGCGCTGCTGGTGCGGTCGAGCGTGATGAATTTCCTGGTCGCCAAGCGCGCCTCAGATTTCGTCCCGGCGGTGTTCTCCGGCGAGGGCGCAGATGAATTGTTCAACGGTTATGAGTACCTGAAATCGCTCGATCCGGCCGCTTTGCCGCAAGAACTCATTGACATCACCAATCGCCTACATAACACCGCCCTGCAACGCGTGGATCGTTGCGCATCGGCCTTCGGCACAATCGCCCGCCTCGGCTTTTTAGATCCCGATGTAGTTGACTATGCTTTACGCATTCCTGTACAATATAAACTGCGCGATGGGATTGAAAAGTGGATTCTGCGCCAGGCGATGGCAGGCGCGTTGCCAGATGTGATTCTCAATCGTGCGAAAGCCAAGTTCTGGCAGGGAGCGGGCGTGGAAGATTTCCTGGCTCGCTACGCCGAGGAGAAAGTCAACGATGCGGATTTCGCCCGCGAACGCGAACTGCCGGATGGCAGTCGAGTGAACACAAAAGAAGAGTTGATGTATTATCGCATCTTCAAAGAGCACTTCGGTGAATTCGACGATCTTTCGTGGGTTGGGCGGACGAAGGGCGCCCCGATCACGTAAGCGGAGCAGCAATGAATGGATTTGACTGGTATGGATGGGTGCTTTTACCCCTCTTGGTTTTCCTCGCCCGCGTCATTGACGTGACCCTCGGCACGCTGCGCATCATTTTCATCTCGCGCGGCAAGAAATACCTGGCGCCGCTGCTCGGCTTTGTCGAGGTTTTCATCTGGGTCGCTGTTATCGCTCAAATTACGCGCGGCGCGAACAATATTGTCGCCTACCTGGCCTATGCCGCCGGTTTTGCCGCTGGCAATTTCATCGGCATGTACATCGAGGATAAACTGGCAATCGGCACGCTCGTCCTCCGCATCATTGTCCCCAACGGCGCCGATACGCTCATCGGACATCTTCGCGCCGCCGGTTTTGGCGTGACCAGCGTGGATGCCGAAGGCGCCACTGGCGCGGTAAAACTCGTTTATACTATTGTGATGCGAAGAGACTTGGCAAATGTTGTGGATATCATTCATCAAACCCATCCCCACGCATTCTTCACTATCGAGGAATTACGTTCCGCTCAGGAAGGCATTTTCCCTCGACAAAGCGCTTTTCGTGTTGACACACTGTTTGGGAGAAAATCGAAATAATTATGGAGACCAAATGAACGTCAGTAATTGCATGAAACGCAACGTCGTCCCCATCTCGTCCTCGGCCACCATCCGCCAGGCGGCGGTGCACTTTTTAAAGGATGTCCAGCAATTCAACTGCTGAACAATCAATTCGGCTGAATGTGCTTGCGCAGCCCGTAGATGCGCGAGACCGGCAAGACCATCAGCAGACCGCGGTCGGGCTGGCTCAAATCGCCGACGATTTCCTCGGTGGCCGCGACCACTTTTTCTATCAGGCTGTCATCGCCGATCACCGTGAAAATGGTGCGGCTCAAGCTCTCTGGGTCGGGGTAGAAGTCTTCCAGCGCAGGCATTAATGGGATGTCATCGCGCAGGCCTTCGCGCGGACGAATACGCCCCAGGCCGGTGCTGAACAACACCGTCGCCCCGTCCACGCCCGCATCCTGCCAGGCGGCCAGTAGATCCATCAGTTTCTCCGGGTCATGCAGAACAAACAGGATAAAGCTCATTCTGACTCCTCCTTATGGTATTTTGCATTAGCTGGGGCCGGGTCTTGTAAAGCCGGAGCAGGTTTTTTTTCTCGTTCCGGCCTGTTGAACAGATACCTGAGCAGGGGCGGCGTGATTAGCGTGCTGGCGATGACCATACCAATAATCGCTGCAAAGGTGGCATCGGTAGTCAGGCCAGCCTGCATACCCACGCTGGCGACAATCAGCCCGACCTCGCCGCGCGAGGCCATACCGGTGCCTAGTTGCCAGGATTCAGGCCAGGAGAGTCCTGCCCAGCGCGCGCCCAGTCCCGAGCCAAGTATTTTGGTGATAATGGCAACAACAATCACCGCGGCAGCCAGCCCCAGCCCTTTTAGTATGTCGGCGATATTCACCGAAAGGCCAATGCTGATAAAGAAAATGGGAACGAACAAACCATAGGCCAGCGCCGAGAGACGCATCTCCAGGTTTTCGCGCTCCGGGCTGCGGCCAAACATCAGACCAGCCAGGAATGCGCCGGTAATGGCCGCCATATTGCCGACCAGTTCTGCGGCCAGCGCGTAACTGAACATAGTGACAATGGCGAGTATCAGCACATTCTGACTGATGGGCAGTTCGCGCACCCGGCGTATCAAACGCGGCAGCGCCCAGAAGCCGAAACCCATCGCCAGAGCAAAGAAAAGCGCCATGCGGGCCAGTACAATCAGGATGCTGAGCAGGTTGCCGGCGCCATCCGTCAGAGCGAAGAATATCGAAAGGAACAGGATGACCAGGATATCGTCAAACACCGCCGCGCCGAGCAGCCCCAGGCCAACGCGCGAGCGCAGCGCCTTCAATTCCATCAACGTTTGCGCCGAGATGCTTACGCTGGTCGCACCGAGTGTCAGGCCGAGAAAAATCGCCGATTGTTGTTCGAGTCCGAAGAGCAGCCCCACCCCCCAGCCCGCCGCGAAGGGCAGGAGAACGCCCATCGTCCCGGCGATGGCAGCTACTTTGGTGTTGCGGCCCAGTTCATTGAGATGCAGTTCCAGACCGGCAATGAACATCAGCATCAGCACGCCAATTTCCGCCAGAAAGTGGATGGTCTCTTCAAGGACTTCACTTTCGATGAACGGCAGGTGCAGAAGATTGATCAGCGACGGGCCGAGCAGGATGCCGACAATTAATTCACCCAGCACCGAGGGCTGGCCGATACGGATGCTGAGATAACCGGCTATTTTGGCAGCCAGCAGGATGATGATTAGCAGAAGGGTGAGTTGCAGGAAGGGGGTCATTTCGTTTCCCGAAAGTGGATTTGGCTGCAAAAGTTTACCATACCTTGTTATGCTTTTTTCTTAAATCGCCTGTCGAGGGTATACTTGACCTGTAACTTCTTTCGATTTCATGAGGCCGATATGACCCTTCAGGATGAACTCAAAACTCTTAAGTTTCTACTACAGCAAATATCTCAAATCTACAAAGAAAGTTTTTTCTGAAATTCAAGCCAGACAACTTGCTCAACTCCCCATTCGCATAATCAACTTCTCCAGCCCCGCTGATAAAGCGCGACACGATAAAATGATCTCATTAGTGGAGCGGATGCTGGCACTGCATAAGCGAAGTCCGCGCACGCTGCCCTAAAGGACAGGCAGGAGCAGGAGATGGTGAAGCGCGAGATCGAGTCAACGGATAGGCAGATAGATCGGTTGGTGTATGAGTTGCCGCAGGGAGGTTGAGTGAGGAAGAAGTGAAGATTGTGGAAGGAGAATAGATATGAATAACGAAATTATTTTCTACACTTCGCCCGATGGCAACAAAAAAGTAGCCGTTTACTATCAAGGTGAATCCGTCTGGCTGACGCAAAAGCAAATGGCTGAACTTTACAATGTAGATCGAAGCGTCATCACCAAACACCTGAAGAATATTTTCTCCGAAGGCGAACTGCGAGAAGATACAGTTAGTGCAATTTTTGCACATACTGCCGGAGATGGCAAAACCTATCAGACCAACTTCTATAATCTAGACGCCATCATTGCAGTAGGCTATCGCGCCAATAGTTATCAGGCAACACAATTCCGCATTTGGGCAACACAAACGCTCAAAGAATTCATTATCAAAGGCTTTGTACTGGATGACGAACGGCTCAAACAAGGCAAACGCTTCGGCAAAGACTACTTCGATGAGTTGCTGGAACGCATTCGCGAAATACGCGCCAGCGAACGCCGCTTCTACCAAAAGATCACCGATATTTACCAGCAATGTAGCATTGATTACGATAAAGACGCCGAAGTCACACTTATATTTTTCAAAACCGTGCAGAACAAACTGCATTGGGCAATTACAGGCAAAACTGCCGCCGAAATTGTAGCTGGCCGCGCAAATGCTAAAAAATCCTACATGGGACTTGCTACATGGAAGAACGCCCCTGACGGAAAAATTCTTAAGTCCGATGTTTCGATTGCCAAGAATTACCTGAAAGAAAATGAGATCAAAGAACTGGAAAGAAACGTCACCATGTATCTGGATTACGCCGAGAACCAGGCCGCGCGCCTAATCTCAATGAAGATGACGGATTGGGTCAAAAAACTGGATGCTTTTTTACAATTTAACGAATATGATATTTTGAATAACGCAGGTAAGGTGAGCCACGAAGTCGCCAAAGAACTGGCAGAACAGGAATACGAAAAATTCCGCATTATTCAAGACAAAACCTTTGAAAGTGATTTCGATAAGGAAGTGAAAAAACTACAACGCAAGATGCAATAAGAGTTAACCTACTTTACCGAATTCACCCTCAAGCGTTCAGCCTGAAACGACAGGGGCAGGAGATGGTGAAGCGCGAGATCGAGTCAACGGATGGTCAGATTGATCGGTTGGTCGCTTCGCGTGAGTTGCTGCAGGGAGGTTGAGTGAGGAAGAAGTCAAGGTGGTAGAGGGTGCGTAAAATTGGAGGATATAATAGGCAGGATATTGGTCGCTCACACAGAACGCGAAGACGGAATCAGAATTATCAGTGCAAGAAAGGCAGTGAAAAATGAAGAAAAGTTCTACAACGAAACGGGATGATTATGAGCTGAGAGACGAATACGATCTCTCGAAAATGACCGTTTTGCCAAAAGGACGCTTTGATCCAAAGCGCAGGATCGGAACAAACGTCGTTGTTCTTGATCCTGAGATCGCGAAGGCATTTCCGAACGATGAGGCGGTCAATGAGGCGTTACGATTGATCCTGAGGGCTACAAAAATTCCGCAACGAACAACGGTATCGCGCTAAAAATCTATTACCCCCGCCGAAAAAGCCATGCACGATAAGATGGTCTCGCTGGTCGAGCGGATGCTGGCACGGTTAAGACCTGACATGTCTCCGCGAAAGTCTGACGGATGTGCGCCTGCGTCCACGCGAGCGATTTGGTTAACGATGGCGCGGGTGAGACATGTCAGGTCTGAGTACGGGAGAAGGGGTCTCTGCAGAGGGAGATTGCCGCGACCGACGGTCAGATTGACAGGCTGGTGAATGAGTTGCTGCAGGGAGGTCGAGTGAGGAAGAGATAAGGGTTGTGGAAGGGAAGAGCGGAGTATAATAACAGTGAGGAAAAATGGAATACAAAACTCTCTTAAGTGTTAACCGCATGAAAATCCTTGAGACGGCTGCCCGTTATGGAGCGTCTCATGTGCGCGTATTTGGTTCGGTGTCGCGCGGCACAGCAGACGAAGTCAGCGATATTGATTTCCTTGTGGACCTGGCTCCCGACCGAAGCCTGCTTGATCTAGGTGGCTTGCTTTACGAACTGAGTCAAATGCTTGGCGTGGAAGTGGATGTGGTTACAGAAGATGGACTACGTTCGAGAATTCGCGAGAGTGTCATGGCTGAAGCGGTGGAATTATGAGAGACGACCATCAGCGCCTAATGGACATTCTGGAGGCAATTGAGAATATCGAGCGATATATTCATTCAGAAAGCGATTTGCATTTCACCACAGATGACGAACTGTTGAAGGAAAAATTGACAGTAATTCTCGCGGAAATAAAATAAGACGCAAAGTCCGCATGCCGCAGGGAGGTTGAGTGAGGCAGGGAGGGGGCATGCCCCATAAAGGAGACACATGAATAAAGGTATCTGGTACGCCATCGGGGCGTACGTTTGCTGGGGGCTGTTCCCCATTTATTGGAAATGGCTGCACGGCGTCCCGGCGCTGCAATTGCTGGGACACCGCATCGGCTGGTCGTTTTTGCTGTTATTGGTCGTCATTCTTGCCACGCGGCAATGGCGAGCCTTCCGCGCCGCCGCGTTGAGCCGGCGCGTGCTGCTCATTTACCTCGTCGCCGCGCTGCTCATCGCCGTCAATTGGCTGACCTACATTTGGGCGGTCAACGCCGGTTTCATCGTCGAGACCAGCCTGGGCTACTACATCAACCCACTGCTCAGTGTGCTGATGGGTGTGATTTTCCTGCGCGAATGCCTGCGCCCGATGCAGTGGCTTCCCATCGGGATGGCGGCGGCCGGCGTGCTTTACCTGACCTTTGCATATGGCGCGCTGCCCTGGATCGCCCTGACGCTGGCGTTTTCCTTTGGTTTATACGGGTTGATCAAAAAGGTCGCGCCGCTCAATTCGCTTCACGGCCTGACACTGGAGACGGGCATCCTGTTCCTGCCCGCGCTGGCCTGGTTGCTCTATTCGGATGCGTCCGGGCAGGGGGCCTTTTTGCACACAGGCGCGGGGTCCGCTTTGCTGCTCATCGGCGCCGGCGCGGTGACGACGGTCCCGCTGCTGATGTTCGCCTCAGCCGCGCAGCGCATCCCGCTCTCGCTGGTCGGTATCCTGCAATATATTGCCCCGACGCTGCAATTCCTGCTCGGTGTGCTGGTGTATCATGAGCCTTTTGACCAGGCACATTTCATCGGTTTTGGCATTGTCTGGGCGGCGCTGATCATTTTTGGGGTGGAAGGATTCCTGGCCCACCGCGCGCAGCCTGTCCCGGCGCTGGCAGATTAGCCATTGCGGTATAATCTAGCGAAATCGTTTTTATAGCCGAAGGCCTACTCGGCAGGAGGAAGTTATGGCGAAGAAGAAACCAGGCGTGATCGCTATTCTTACCGGAGGCGGCGATGTACCGGGTCTGAATCCGGCCATCCGGGCGGTGACGATCCGTGCGCTGCGCGAGGGCTATCAGGTCATCGGTATCCGGCGCGGCTGGGCCGGCGCGCTCGAAACCATCCGGGATAAGGACGCGGATAACAGCAACAATTTCCAGGTTTTGAGCGAGGAGATTGTTGGCCGGGCGGCGCGCACCGGCGGCACGTTCCTGCACACCTCGCGCACCAACCCGGGCAAGGTCAAGAAGAGCGAAGTCCCCGCACACTTGAAGGACAAATACACCGACGAGGTGAACGACCTGACGCCGGAGGTATTGAAGAACCTGGATTTTCTTGGCGTGGATTACCTGGTCCCCATCGGCGGCGACGACACGCTCAGTTACGGCGTGCGCATGTACCAGGAGGGGTTGAAGGTAGTCGCCATCCCGAAGACGATGGACAACGACGTGCCTGGCACCGATTATTGCATCGGCTTCAGCACCTGCGTCACGCGCACCATCTCCCTGACCAATGCGTTGCGCACGATTGCCGGTTCGCACGAGCGCATCATGGTGCTGGAAGTTTTCGGGCGTTATGCTGGCTTCACGGCCCTGCTGCCGACCATGGCCGGCGCAGCGCATCGCTGCGTCATCCCCGAATTTAAGTTCGACATCGAGCGGCTGACCGAGTTGATGATCTACGACCGCGACCACAACCCCAGCCATTATTCGGTGGTGCTTGTCTCGGAAGGCGCCATGTTCGAGGGTGGGGAAATGGTGTTCAAGGATCGCACCACCGACGCATTCGGCCACGCCAAGCTGGGCGGCATCGGCGACCTGGTCTCGGCGGAACTCCAGGAGCGCACTGCTAAATATAACCATGGCGTGACGGTTAACACCATCAACCAGAAACTCGGCTACATGGTGCGCGGCGGCGATCCGGACGCCATCGACTCCATTGTCCCCATGGCCTTTGGCAACCTGGCGCTCGACCTGCTGCTCAAAGGTTATCATGGACGGCTGGTTGTCTTGAAGGATGGTCGCTACGATAATGTCCCACTGGACGTAGTGACCGGCTCGAAAAAGATGGTCAACGTGAAAAAGTTCTACGATACAGACCGTTATCGCCCCATCTACGAGAATTTCCAAATGAAGCCGCTGTTCATCATGACCAGCGAGTTGTAGAGGAAGCCATAAAAGTAAACAAGGAAACAAGTAGACAAGTAAACAAGTAAAAAAAGAACCCGGTTTCTCGAAGAACCCGGGTTCTTTAGAGGGATCAGGCTCTGGCGGCTGCCAGCTCGACCTGGGTGTACTTCAACCGTTCGAGCACAGCCTGGGCGATGTTGCGCATCAGGGTGTAACCCAGCTTGCAATCCACTTCCATCAGCGCGCGCAGGGCATTGGCGTCAACCTCGATGACTTTGATGGGCGTGGTGCTCCTGGCCGTAGAGATGAACTTGTAAGGCTCGATCATCGAGGAGACGCCGAGCACTTCGCCCGGCGCGATGGACCCGACCAGGATGTTTGCAACCGCGCCCTCGCCGCCGCCGCTGAAGATCAAGTCCATGTCGCCTTTCACCAGCAGCCATAGCCTGGATGCAGGCATATTTTCCTTGAGCAGCAGAGTGTCCTTCGGGAAGGTCTTTTCTTCGGCGATCATGGCAATCGCTTTAAGCTGCTCATCTGTTAACGGCCCGAAGAAAGGGTTTCGTCGGAGAATTTCATGGGAAATCATATCTCTCTCCTTGTGCGTAGAGCGGGATTCCAATCCCGCCGCCATGCAAACTGTATTTTCGGCGGGTAAGATACCCGCCCTACTTGTTGAGCAAATCCAGCACCTTTGCAACCGCCAACGGCACGGCCGCCTCGACCGGGGGCGATAGTTTTTCGGAGAAGTCGTATACGTTTTCGGCTTCGATGGCGACTATGGTAACCTGATCGTCCTCGGGCAGGGGAAGGTTCATGCTGCGTCCGACTGTCAGGGCGGTGCGCAGGGACGTGTCGTGGGCCGAGGCGGAGTGACCAGCGGTCAGGTCTGGCAATGCGCTGAGTGGGAAAGTTGTCACGCTCCCGATTGGTTTTTCACCTGTGAAGATGGAATCGACCAAGATGACGCGCTCATAACCGGTCAATCGTTCCATCAGGCTGAGGCCGCCCAGTGAGACGTAATCCACTTCGATGGCTGATGGCTGATGGCTGATGGCCGATGGTGAATTGCTATTTGCTATCTGCCATCCGCCATCTGCTAATTGCTTTTGCACCTCCTCCGCCACGCGCCAACCGACGCCGTCATCGCCGAGAATGGGGTTGCCGAGGCCGATTACGATAGTCTTCATGGTCTGATAGTC
>JBDRTP010000424.1:0-6122 GCA_043823965.1 Chloroflexota bacterium | reverse complement strand
AGGTGTCATTGCGAGGCGTTCCCTTCGTTCCTCAGGGCAAGCTTTGCCGCCTGCCCTGGCGGGCTAGGCCAGGGAAGCAATCCCCTCATCGGCCAGGAGATTGCTTCGCGAAAACCGCTACTAAGAAAGTGTCACTGCGAGGAACGAAGCAGTCTCCTCGTAACTGGGGATTGCTTACCACTTCGTGGCACACGTCGTCGCAAAGCATGCCCTGAGCGAAGCGAATGGGAACGCTCCTCGCCGAAGGCCTACTCGGCAACGACAGAGGCTATGTTTCTTTCGCATTGAACAGCGGCGATTTTCCGCTGCCGACCCATGCACAGCACCTACTCGGCAGGGTGCTTCGCGAAGGCCTACTCGGTGGCTTTACTCGCAATGACAAATCTGACATTGTCAAATTAATTAAAGGGCGAGTACTGCCACAATCAGCGGGGCGATGACCAGCGCCGGCAGGAAATTGCCTACCCGGATGGGTTTGATCTCCAACAGGCTGCTGATGGCTAAACCGAGCAGCATGACCCCGCCCGCGGCGGTCATCTCATTCATCATGGCGGGATTAACGATTTGATCCAATTGCGCGGCCAGCAAACTCAGTCCACCCTGATAGACGAGGATGACCACTGCCGAGAACAGGACGCCAACGCCGAGGGTAGAGGCAAAAGCCAGGGCGACAAAACCGTCCAGCACAGATTTGACAGCCAGCAGGTTGTAATTTCCGGTCAGGCCGTCCTGGATCGAGCCGAGGATGGTCATTGGGCCAACACAGAAGATCAGCGAGGAGGTCAGGAAGCCGCGCACGAAGTCCCCGGAGGGGGCAAAGCGGCTTTTGCCCTTGCCGTCTCCTCCCAGGATGTGTTTTTCCAGGATTATCCCCAGGTTTTGCAAACCGTCCTCGATCTTCCACCACTCGCCCAGCAGCGCGCCGAGGATAAGGCTGCCCAGCACGATGAGCGGATTTTGGGTTTCGAGGAACATTTGCACGCCGATGGCGGCGGTGAACAAGCCCATGCCGGCGGTTACAGTGCCTTTCAGTCGCTCGGGCAGGCGACCGCCGAGGAACATGCCAAAACTCCCGCCGAGCAGGACAGCAGCGATGTTGATGAGGGTTCCGATCATTTTCAATCACCAAATGGGACGCGGACACCTGCACTTGCGCCAGGTGCAAGTGTGAACGCGGACAAGCGCAGAGATGAAGAGAAAATCATCTGAAGGTTCCGCCTTCATCCGCGTTTGCCTGCACTCGTTCTTTGAGTGTCCGCGTCCGATTTTTCCTTTTTCGCCCGGGAAGTCTTCTGCCCGGCCTGTTGGTTTTCGAGCAGCTCGAGGGCAAAGCACAGCGACGAGAGCCGGTTGAGGTATTGCAGCAGGACCTGATTTTCGAGTTCGCCTCCGGCGAGCAATGCGGCGGCGCGCCGCTCGGCGCGGCGGACGATCGTCCGCGCCAGGGAGAGGGCTGCCCCTCCAGGTGAATCGCCAGGCAGGATGAATTCCATCAGGGGGGGCAGGGCGGCGGAGACTGCCTCGGCCTGGGATTCCAGCCATTGCACGCGTCCCGAGTCGAGGCTCCGGAAGCGCGCCGCATTCTCCGGCGTGGCGGCAACTTCAGCCATGATGGAGTACAGGTCGCGTTGTATCTCCAATAGAATCGGGGCGATCTTTTCAGCCTTACATAGAGACCGCGCCAGGCCCAGGGCGGCGGAAGCCTCATCAATTGTACCCAGGGTTTCCAGGCGCGGGTGGAATTTAGGTAGACGGCCCTCGCCGAGCAGACCGGTCGTGCCGTCATCACCAGTGCGGGTATAAATGGGGGACATGCTGGTATTATATCCAATTTTGTAAACCCCCAAGTGTAAATGAAATTCCCATTTTTAGTATTATAATTAGGACTATGATCCCACGATTGATTGAGAATGAAATATATACCCGGCTTACGTCTCTGCACAAAGCCATTATCCTGCTCGGCGCGCGGCAGGTGGGTAAAACAACCTTGTTAGGCAGCCTACAAACCCGCCTGACCCAGGAAGGTAAAGTCGTCCGCTACCTGAATTGCGACCTGGAAGAAGAACGGCGAGCCATCAATACCACTTCCTCGGTGAGGTACTCCAGGCTGCCGGTGTTGTGAATGATCCAGCCTTGCGCCTGCCGCCATTTTCTCGCAACCCGCGCCGCGAGATCGGTAAACAGAGTAAGATTTATTTTCTTGACCTGGGCATCCGCAACGCCTTGATCGGGGACTTCAATGACCTGTC
This sequence comes from Chloroflexota bacterium, assembly GCA_043823965.1. Taxonomy (GTDB): domain Bacteria; phylum Chloroflexota; class Anaerolineae; order Anaerolineales; family Villigracilaceae; genus CG2-30-58-95. Next base: position 3,873 of record JBDRTP010000424.1, on the reverse strand, counting down.
CCTTCGGCCAGACCGGGGCGCAGTGTGGGAGAACTTCTTAATCATCGAGCGGAGGAAGGCCTACCTCAATCGGGGTCGCACTGTCCAAAGTCGCTTTTGGCGTACTTATGGCGGGGCGGAAGTGGATTACATTAACCTGCGATGTTGGGGCGCACGAATTTGTGTCGAATATGAAGTACCTGTACTTGCCAATGGTGAGGAAATAAAAAAGAGGAGAGGGGCGAGGACTTACACCTTGTACGGCAATTTCAACATCAGCAGATTGGGCACCTTATCATATTCCGGGTCTTTGTGAACCATCTCAGCTTCACGCAAAAGAGCCAGCGATGCGATCCATGCGTCAGCGACAGAAAGCGGCGTCTGGGCCTTGACATGAGCAGCCTTATGTCGCCATTCCTCGCTCGACTCCGGTACCTGAACCGGCCAGGCCCTCACCAAAGTCAGGAGATAATCAGTCTCTTCGGGGCTTATCTTTCGCAAAAGCAGGTAGTCATCGTTCTTTCTCCCGTTCGGCTTTTCGTTCGGCCAGCAGGTCCGTAGAAGTTGGTCCCCGTCCCTTGAGAATACCCACGGCGGCTTGCACCGGGTCAGCAGGTATGGGCAAAACGATAATCACGCCATCCTTTATTGTCCATTGAAGTTGGGTGGCTGGCGTAATGCCGAACGCTTTCCGGATAGGGCGCGGGATCACTGTCTGGCCGCGTACAGAAATGGTTGTTTGCATCACTTCCTCCAAATAGTAAGAAAAGGAGAATAAAGATTAACCATAGTATAACATCATCTTACCAATGCCACAATCTGCATACAAAATTGTCATTCGCCGTTCGCGCCCAACCGCAAGCGGTGGAGCACACCCTGGCCTGGAGCGCATTCTACGGCGGCGTGCTGTATGATGCGGGCCACGCGGCCGTTGCCGACGCGGATGGAATTCCGCGTCTCTCCGCGTTGATCCGTGTCCTATATCGAGGAATGTCGGTGAATCAACCTCGCGGTATAATGACACCATGGACACAAAAACAAAACTAGAAAATGCTCTCAAAGAGGCTATGCGCGCCGGCGACGAGATCAAGAAGCGCACCGTGCGCATGGCGCTGGCGGCCATCAAGCAGGCTGAAGTTGACCGTCAGGTCAGCCTGGACGAGGCCGCCGTGCTGGCCATCCTGCAAAAGGAGATCAAGACTCGCCGCGAATCACTGGAAGAGGCGCGCAACGCCAATCGCCCCGACTTGGTCGCCGCGGCTGAGGCTGAGATCGCCGTCGTCAATGCTTTCCTTCCGCAGGCGCTCAGCGCGGACGAACTGAAGGCGCTGGTCGAAGCCGCCATTGCCGAAGCCGGCGCGGCTTCTCCGAGCGATATGGGCAAGGTGATGAAATTACTCGTGCCCCGCATCCAGGGCCGCGCCCCCGGTGACCAGGTCAGCCAGCTCGTCCGGCAGCTGCTTCATACGCAGTACCTACTCGGTGCGAAGCACCTACTCGGGAAGTAGGGTGTAGGAGCCGGGAAGTATTGTCAACCGTCATCACGGAATCGAATGAGATGAAACCCCGCCGGCCTGCGCCGCGCTCCTCCTCTCGACAGAATTTCCTCTCGGTCGTCCTGCTTGTCAGCATCAGTATTCTGGCCTTCATCGCGCTCGTTCAGCCGTGGTCGCTTCGCCAGGCTACCTTGCCGCTCGAGGCGGGCGACGTTTCGCCGCAAGACCTGCGCGCTCCGGGCGATATTCGCTACGTCAGCCAGATAAAAACAGATGAAGCGCGCGCCGCGGCAGAACGGACCGTTGAACCTATCTACGCGCCCGCGGACCCGCTCGTCGCTCGCGGCCAGCTCGAAAAACTGAGCGCTATCTTGAGCTACATCACCTCAGTGCGTTCAGATACCTTCGCGGCGCCCGCACAGAAAAAGGCCGACCTGGCTGCTCTGGCAGAGAGCAACCTCTCGTCTAAATCCATCGAATACCTGTTGGCAATTTCATCCACGCGGTGGGATAACATCCAGAGTGAAGCCCTGAATGTGCTCGAGCAGGTGATGCGCAACCCGATCCGCACAGACGATCTGGAGACCGTTCGCCAAAACCTGCCCTCCATGGTCAGTTTCACTTTGACCGAAGAAGAAGCCGCGCTGGTCATCGCCCTGGCTTCGCCGCTCGTCGCGGCCAATAGTTTCTATAGCCCGGAGCTGACCCAGGCTGCCCGCCAGGCGGCGCGGGAGGCCGTCCCGCAGGTTACCCAGTCTTACGTCAAGGGGCAAATGATCGTATCCAGCGGCCAGGTTATTTCCGCAGCGGATTTCGAAGCCCTGACCCAATTGGGGCTGATTCGCCCAAAGGATCAGACGCTCGATTACATTGGATCTGCCGCGCTGGTCTTGCTGGAGGCTGCTTTCACAGGCCTGTATTTTTTCCGTCGCCGTTCTCCGGTGCTGGCCGATCTACGTGGCTTGATCCTGCTCTCCGTGCTGTTTTTGCTTTTCCTCTTTGGGGCTCGTGTAATGCTCCCCAATCGTACGCTAGTGCCTTATCTCTATCCTCTACCTGCTTTTGGCCTGCTGGTTTCGGCCCTCTTCGGGATGGAAAGTGGGATGGTCTTTTCCCTGCTCCTGAGCGTCCTGGCAGCTTATGGCATGCCCGACGCCCTCGGCCTGATGCCTTATTACATTCTGGGTAGCCTGTGCGGCGTGCTGACATTGGGACAAGCCCGCCGGCTGGGGAATTTTTTGTGGGCAGCCGGGGCGATTGCCATTGCGGGCGCTGCCATGGTGGTCGCCTATCGCCTGCCGTTCACCACGACCGACTGGATCGGCGTCGCTACGCTGATCGGCGCGGCTGTCTTCACGGGTGTGGCCTCTGCCAGTCTGGCTTTACCCGCCCAGTACCTGCTGGCGCAATTTTTGGGCCTGATCACTGCGCTCCAGTTGCTTGAGATTTCCCGTCCCGATTTCCCCCTGTTAAAATACTTCCTCCAGCGCGCTCCCGGTACCTACCAACACAGCCTGCAGGTGGCAAACCTGGCTGAACAGGCCGCCGAACGCATCCATGCCGACTCCCTGTTGACGCGTGTCGGCGCAGTTTTTCATGACATCGGAAAGTCCACCAACCCACTTTTTTTTGTCGAGAACCAGCCACCTGACGAGATCGATTCGCATACAGACATGCACCCGGCTATCAGCGCAGAGACCATCATCCGCCACGTCACGGATGGGTTGGAACTTGCCAGGAAGCACCGCCTGCCGAGCCGCATCCACGACTTTATCTCCGAGCATCATGGTACCCTGGTCGCTCGTTACCAGTACAATTCTGCATTGGAGGCGGCTGGCGATCAACGTAATCAGGTTAACATCGAGAATTACCGCTATCCCGGGCCGCCGCCGCGCTCGCGCGAGACCGCCCTGTTGATGCTGGCTGACGGGGTGGAAGCGCGGGCGCGCGCCGAGCATCCCAAGAATGATGAGGATCTGCTCACTATCGTCCGCAGTGTGATCGAAAACTGCCAGAAGGCCGGCCAATTAGCGCATACACCCCTCACTCAGCAGGATCTGCAGGAAGTGACCGAGTCCTTTTTAACCACCCTGCGCGGTACCTATCACCCGCGCCTGGAATATCCTCGGGAACGGCCGGCCGCAGACGCACTACCCACATCCCCAGTAGCAGCCGCTTTGAAGAAACGGAAATGATCTTCCTGGATATTGACCCTGCCCTAAAGCTATCCCTCCCATCTGACCTTCTCGAACAGACTGCGCAGGCCGCGCTGGCTCAACAGGCCATCTCCCCGGATGCCGACTTGACCCTCGTCTTGACCGGCGATTCCCAAATTCGGGAACTCAACCGGGAATTCCTCGGCATTGACACCGCGACGGACGTGCTTTCTTTCCCGGCG
>JBDRTP010000423.1:0-10168 GCA_043823965.1 Chloroflexota bacterium | reverse complement strand
AGAATTTTCACGTCGTTGTTGAGGAAAGATTGTTCGAGGGCAGGGCGGTCAAGCGTGTGGTCGTCGCCCGCGTGGTAGGCTTCGGCGGAAAACCCCTTTTGCTTGAGCCAGCCTGTGACGCGCTCGGTATCGGGAACGGTTAGACAGTAAATAATTCCACTGCCAGGAAATTTAGGCAGGTTTTCCACCAACCATGCCAGCCGTTCGCTTTGATTGGCGAGGGTGATGGTTTGCAGGCGCAAAGAGTCGCGCGTGAGTGAGCCGCGCAAAACGAGCAGGTCATCGCCGAGTTGCGCTTGAACATCTGCGACAACGCGGTTGTTGGCGGTGGCAGTTGTCCCCAAAACGGGCGCGCTTTTGGGAAGCATTTTCAGGATGCGAACAATTCGGCGATAGTCGGGGCGGAAATCATGTCCCCAATCCGAGATGCAGTGCGCTTCATCCACAACAAACAACCCGATGCGACCCGCCATGCCAGGCAAAACGGATTCGAGAAAGCGTTCGTTGTTCAATCGTTCTGGCGAGATGAGCAGTACGTCGCAGACATTTTCTTTCAGCGCCACTTCGACCGTGTCCCATTCCTCGCGATTCACGCTATGAATGGTATGTGCGTGAATGCCAATGCGCGCCGCCATCTCGATTTGATTCCGCATGAGTGAAAGCAGGGGGCTAATGAGCAAGGTTGGGCCTGCTCCCTGCTCGCGCAGAAGTTTGGTGGCGAGAAAGTAAACGAGGCTTTTTCCCCATCCTGTGCGCTGGACGACAAGGGCGCGTTTTTTCTGAATGGCAACCGCTTCAATCGCTTCCCACTGACCCGGACGAAAGTCCGCCTGGGAGTTGAGCATGGCGCGGAGGAGGTCGAGAGTGTGTTGTTTAGGAGTGATCGTTGTCATGGGCGTGAATGTGTCGTTTGTTGAGCAGGGATTGAATGGCTTCTTCCTGTCCCGTGCGGAAGGAGTCGAAGCCGAAGTGAGTGTGGAGGGCGGAGGTGAGGGGCATGAGGTGTGGAGCGTGTTGCGTGTGTAAGTCGGATTGGCAATCCGCATTATGCGTCAGAGTGAATCGTGCGAGTGAGGGTGAGGACATTGACGCGGATCGCGCCATGTCTGAGAAGCAGCCGCGTGATTTCGTCGAGCGTCGCGCCTGAGTCGAACAAGTCATCAACGAGAAGGACGCGCTTGCCTTTGACTTCGCCGCGCACAGAAAACGCTCCCGCGACATTGGCGCGTTTTTGTGCGAGGGTTTTCATCTCTTTTTGCGGCTGGGTCTGGCGGGTTTTGAGGATAATCGTCTGCATGGGTACGTTGATTTTACCCGCCAATGCTTTGCAAAACGCCTGCGCCGGGTCAGTCTCGCGCTGTTTGGAAGGTGGAACTGGGAGAATCAAATCCACCTGACCCAGTTCAGGATGTTCGGCGATAAGAGCGAGGGTCTGTTCAATGAGAGAGGATAAAACCGAAAGATCGTTTTGATATTTCAACCGGTAGGTCAGGTCGCCGACGCCGCTGCGAGACCAGTCGCCGCCCGCGAAACGAGAGTGAAAGCCGAGCGCCCAGCCAGTGTGCCACGAGCCGGTCAGTGGGCGGGGATGGGATTTGGTGAGGAAGTTTTCGATGGAGTCGGCATGTTGCGTGGGTACGTGTTCCGTGATGAGTTGGTCAATGTCGTGAAAAACCGCCGAATCTTTTGACACTCTCAATACATAATCAGGAGATGATGCTCTTTGCTTGCGACAACGCAATAAGGCTGTTCTCGCAGAGTCGCGGGTATAGTACATCTCGTTCTCATCATCCGCAATTTGTTGAAGTAATTTCATTGCGCGAGGGTCGCCAATGCTTCCCAGGGCTTTGACCGCATACTGGCGAACTTGTGGCTTTTTCTCTTTTGCAAGCAAGTCCATTAGCGGTTCAACGGCGTTGGTATCACGGATTTTCCCAAGCGCAGATGCCGCCAAACGGCGGATGTTTCCATTGGGACTATCAAGCGCGGCAATCAATTCAGAAATAGCGTTTGGAGATTTTGACTCACCAAGTTGAACGATCCTTTCAAGAGATATTGCTCGCGGCGGCTCAGAGACTTCCGAAGTTTCCAAAACTTCGGAAGTCTGGGAAGTGTATCCCGCCGCGACACAACGGATGATTTCGAAGTCAATTTCATTTGGCAAAAGAGCTTTGATTGGCGAGAGAAAACGAGTGGAGCCAACTTTTTGAATGGCCTCCTCAACTTGCTTGCGAATATCATCGGGCATAACCTGCTGCACTGTGACTTTGCCCTCGGCAATCAACTGAGCGAGATGTTCGTAGATGGTTCTTGTTGCCAGATTGCGCTCATGTGCAATTTGATCTGGTTTTAATCCATCGGCAAACAATTTGGCAGTGTACTCCACCGTGCCGCCCGCTTTATATTGCGCCATCGCCCGCAAGACTTCCGACGTCTCAAGAAATTTTGGAGATTTAAGCGGGATGGCTTCTCTCTGCTGAATGGCGCTTTCGCCTTTTGGCGTTAGATTTAGGACAGGATACATTCCGCCAACTATCTTTAGATAACCCATGTTGACGAGTTCCTCCGCAAGTTTCCCGATTTCACTTTGTCTGAGCATTGCCAATTTTCCGTAATATGTGTTGCGGTCGTAATGGAATTTCTGCATGTCCTGCGCCTTCGAGCCTTTAAGTATTTGCGCCAGTTTTTCCTTGCCGACTTTGATCTTTAACCTGCGAACTGTATCCAGGATAATGAGCGCGGCGCGTTCCCCATGATTCATCTGCTCCATGTTCCCGCTGGACTGTTGAGTGCGGGTCTGAGACCCGCCCCTACCTACCCGACAGTTGTCACAGCAATCGGCCACTTCCGCAGAACCTGTATCGCCAAAGTGTTTCAGGATGATCTGGCGGCGGCAGGAATTGGATTCGGCATACGCGACAATCCCATCCAGTTGCTTTTGGCGATGTTTGACATGCTCTTTGCTATTGGCGGCGGCTCTTTCGATCTCTTTCGGATTCCATGTCCCTTTGCGAAACAACATGCGGAGGCCTTCATCACCGAGATGTTCCAGCGCCCCGGCGCGTTCCAACTCTGACAGCCCCACCTTGATTTGAACTGGATGTAAACCCGTGAGGCGCGAAAGGTTGTCAATCGTCCCCCAGGTCTGCTCACCGTTTGGGATGGCGTTGTGGATGGCGCGCAGGTCGTTGGGCGCGACGATGCTGCTGGCGATGAAAAATTCCTGCAAGGCGCGATCTTGTGGGTCGTAGAACAGGGTCACTTTGGCGGGTTCGCCGTCTCTACCGGCGCGCCCGGCTTCCTGATAATAGGCTTCGAGCGAGCCGGGCACGGAATAGTGGATCACCTGGCGCACATCGGCGCGATCAATACCCATGCCGAAGGCATTGGTGGCGGCAATGACGTTTAGTTTGCCAGAAATGAAATCGTTTTGAATGCGCGTGCGTTCTTCGGGAGGCAGTCCCGCGTGATAATACTCGGCCGGTGTTTTGATTACCTCGCGGGCGAACTCGGTCACTTCCTCGGCGTCGCGGCGCGTGCCGGTGTAGATGATAACGGAACCAGAGTCGCGATGAGATAAGAGTTCGTTTAACGCGCGCAACTTGGCGGGGAGTCCGCTCATGTAGAGAACGTCGAGAATGAGATTCGGCCGGTTGAATCCGGTCACGATGCGGGTGGACGAATCCCCCAATCCCAATAAACGGATGATGTCTTTCTGGACTTGTGGCGTGGCGGTGGCGGTCAGCGCGGCTGTGAGGGGAGCGTGGGGCAAAATGGCATTTCGCCATTGTGCAATGTGCAGGTAGTCGGGGCGGAAGTCGTGACCCCACTCGGAGATGCAGTGGGCTTCATCCACAGCGAGCAGGCTCACGGCTTGGGAACGAAGCGCATTGAGAAAGGGAACGCTTCGCAAACGTTCGGGGGCGACGTAAACGAGACGATATTCCCCCTGCGAAAGTTTTTGCAACCGAAGATTTTGTTCAGGGGTTGGAAGCGCGCTGTTGATGTAGGTGGCGGGGATGTTGCGGCGGGTGAGACTGTCCACCTGGTCTTTCATCAGCGCGATGAGCGGCGAGATGACGAGGGTGAGACCATTGAGTTGCAACGCGGCGAGTTGAAAGATGAGCGATTTCCCCGCCCCGGTGGGCATGACAGCGAGCGTGTGATGACCTGCAAGCAGGCTGTGGATGGCTTCCGCTTGTCCGGCACGGAAGGAGGGGAAGCCGAAGTGGGTGCGGAGGAGGGAGAGGAGGTCGGGGGGCATGGGAGTGTTGCGTGGTGCGTGTTCCGTGTGGGTCAAAGACGAATCGCTTCCTGCTCTAATTTTACCCCACGTTTGAGGAGATGTTCGATCACCGGGCGGACGTCTTGCAGTTCGGGGCGAAGACACAGGCGTTTGAGATTGCGCTCGTCGGTTTGGGTAAGCGGGCGCGGAGGCTGGACGAAGCCCGCCGTCAGTTGGAGAAACTGGCCGAGGTCAACCGCCTGGGGGTGGCACATCGTCAATCAGCAACTCCAGCGCCCGCCGCACGAGCGCGGCGCTGTTGGGGTCAATGCCCGCCGTCAACGCCTCGGGGTCGCGCTCACCGGCCCAGATACGCCGCACCGCCCCCGCGATATCCACCGTGAATGAATTCACGGCTGGTACTGGAAACCCGCTGAAACGGGTTACAGGCAGGCTTTTCCAACCTGCTTCAGCAGGTTTCGTATATCAGACACCGATTTCAATCGATGGCGACTATTGACTATTCGACTATTGACTACTAACTCCCACACCGCCGCAATCGCCGCGTCGCCGGAGGGGGCGCGTTGAGGCAGGCGGGCGAAGGACTCGCGGAAGCGCACGCCCACGACTTGCTCCACAATGGCGCACACCTGCTCGAACGGCGGCGGGGCGGGCGGCATGGGCGAGTTGGCAATATTGCGGATGGTAGATTGCAACATACCCGAACCGATTTGCGCGCGAATTGCGCCCGCCGCCAGCCGATGAGCCAGCACAGTTTCCGGCGCGGCCGCGGAGCGTTCCAGATAGTTCGCCAGATTGTGATGGCTGATGGCGCAGTCCTCCGGCTGGCCGGCCTGATAGCGATAGCGCAGAGCCAAATGCTCGAAGCGGGCAGCCGCCGGGTGGTTGCCTTCTTGGTACTCCAAATCGGCCAGCGCGCTGTAATCTGCGCCCAAGCCACCAACATCGCCAGCACGTTCATCAACAGCCCGGCAGCCTTCCAGCAGGGTGCGGGCCTCGCGGTAGCGTTCGAGGCGCAGGAGCGGGCCGTAGTCGTTGAAGGCCGCCCGCGCCAGTTCCACCTCGTCCGCGCCGCGCCGGCGTTTGTAGCCGAGGCATTCGGCGTTGAGGGCCAGGGCGGTTTCCCACTGCTCTGAGCGCATGGCGGCAGAACGACCAGTGTCCAGCAGGGTTTCGCGCACGTTCCACGGGTTGGCGGTTTCGTCCGCGTCGCTTTGCTCGGGCAGTGCTTTCAACTGCGGGCGCAGTTTCTCCACCGCCGCCAGCACTTCGGCGTAATGCCCCATCGCGTTCAGCACTTGCAGGCGTTGGGCTTCATCCGAAAGTTGACTTCACGGCCCCAGCCCGGCGCGGCGGGTGTAATCGGCGTTCGTCTCCACTGTTTGCAGGGCTTCTTCAAGGCGACCAGTGTCCATGAGCAGGTTGAGCAATTTGCCGCAGGCGACCGATGCATATGAGTATTCGCCTTGCGCCACACCGTGGTCAATCACTTCGCGCATGCCGGTTTCTGCCTCAGCGTAGCGGCCTGCATCGAGCAAAGCTGCGGCTAACACGCCTGCATCTCTCAACTCCCGTTTCATGCCTTTAGTGGTCGTCGCAATCCGCCGCAGGAGGGGAATCGCCAGCCCCAGTGCCGCTGGGCTCTGGTCGCGGTGAACCATATCCTCCAATAGGCTACTGGCTTCTCCCCACCGTTCCGCGCGCAGGAGGTAGGGCGCGGCGCGGCGCGCGCCCTGCACCACCAGCCGCCCGCCGCCCTGCATTTCGGTTTTGATGCCCTGCTGGTAAACAGCGATGAAGTAATCGCCCAGTTCAATATCCGCCGCTTTCAGCACGGCCTCGTCGTCGGCGGCGCGGGCGGCCTCGGCCACGCCGGGGTGAAGGCGGAATGCGGAATGCTGAATGCGGAGTGCGGATTGGAGGGCGGCGAGGTCGAGGGTTTCTTCGGGAGGCAGTTGGGAGGAGAAGGCCTGGATGATTCCTTTCAGTTCGGCTTCCGAGATTTCCGGCTCAATGATTTCGGCCAGCCCGGCTTGCGCCAGTTGGTTCAGCGCGGAGTCCAGCCCGGCTTTGCCAGCGTCGAGCGCGGCGCGACCTACCCCCCCTGGCCCCCCTTCCCTGAAAGGGAAGGGGGGTGCACCCCGCTCGCCCAGCAGGCGTTTCAAAAAACGCTCCCAGTTCGCGTCAATCATCCCCCGCGTCCGGTCGTCGTCTTCCAGCCGCGCCAAAAAGTGAAACAGGAGGCGCGCGGTTGGGCCGAGGCTGGTGGCGGTTCCATCCGTCCAGCGGTACAGCACGGCCATAAAAGCGTCTTCGCTGCGCGCGGTTTCGCCCTGTTGAAAGAAGGCAGCCAGGTCGGCGGCGACGGTTTCGTCTTGCAGGAGCGCGGCCAGTTTTTCCGGGTCGGCGGCCAGCCCGTCGGCCAGTTCGAGCAGTTTGGGGTGGCCCTGCGCCATCTCCAAAATGCGCTGGAGGAGCGGCAGGGTCTGCGGGGACTTGAACAGCGTCTTGAGGTGCGGGAGGTCGCGCGCCAGCACCACGCTCTCGCCGAAACTGAGCGCGTGGATGGCCTCGGCCTGCACGCGCGCCTCGGCGGCGAGCGATTTGGGCAAACGGCGGGAGGTGAGGGCCAGCCGCGAGGGGCCGCGATGATCCAGCAGAGCGTTTATCAATTCGCCCCAGCGCGCCTCGCGCCACTCGCCCTCGGTGGTGAGCAGGCTTTCGAGGTTGTCCATCACCAGTAGGATGGCGTTTTGCTCCATGAGCGCGCGCAGGCGCGGCAAGGCCTTGCGCCGGAATTCCTGCGGGTCGTCCATCAGCCCCACCAGCGCCAGCCCCGGCAGTTGGTTTTCCATGTCCAGCGCCCAACGGTTGAGCGCGCCTTCGATGTCGTGGCCTTCGTCGGGCGCTTTGTGCCACACGCCCGCGGTGAAGCGGCCGCGCTCGTGGCGGTAGGCGAGTTCCAGCGCGCACGACGTTTTGCCCGCCCCGGCCATGCCGTAGAACAGCACGCCGGTCTGGTCGCTTTGCGGGGCGAAGGCTTGCGAGGCGCGCAGCATGGGCATCAGCCGCCCCACAAAGCGTTCCGGCTCCGGCGGGAATTTGAACAGGCCGGCGGCGGGCAGTTGAAAATCGGGCCGGCGCGCCGGCGTGGGCAGGCGCAGGTCGGCGGCGGGCGTCCCGAACAGAATCGGCGTGATGCGCGCGAAGCCCGGCTGGCGCGGGTCGCGGCGCGGGTCGAGCGCCTCGCCCAGCGCGGTTTGCAGGGCGCCCGGCAGGGGTTGGCGCTTGTCGAGCAGGGCGTCGTAGAGTTCGAGCGCCAGGTCGGTGGCGAAGGCTTCGCCCACCGGGTAGCGCATTGCCAGCGCGGCGCAATCCAGTTCGGCGGCGAGGCGTTGGGCGAGGCTGAACAGGGCGAGGGTGTCGGCGGCGGGGGCCTGACGCGGGACATCCGCCCCTACGTCCACCCCGGCGCGGCGCGGTTCGTCGGCCAGGCCGATCATTCGGCGGGCGGCGTTCAAGTCGGCCGCGCCCGAATAGCAGGCCGAGAGCGTGAGCAGTTTCAAGCGCGCTTTCGTCGGCTGGAGCAGTTCGGCCAAATCGTCGGTGGTGATTCTGTCCAGCCGGCCGTCGGCGCGCTCCAACAGCAGTTCCCCGGCATCCCCATGCCCGGAGAAATGAATCACGTCCCAGCCGGGGTCTTCCTCCAACGCTTCTTTCAGCGTCTCGCGCGTCGCGCCAAATTGAATGACGCGCACTTCTACCGCCGTGCCGCGCGTCTGGGCGAAGCGGCGCAGTTGGCGTTGCAAGTCGTAACGCTCGCGCCGCAAGTTGAGCGGGGAGGCGTCGCGCGGCAGGCTGAAGACGGCCAGAAAGCGGAGACTGCCGGTGATGACTTTGCTGTCTGTCCGGCGCGCTGACGCGTCCGCGTCGGCGAGGGTGTAGATGAAACGGAAGCCGCGCTCGACGAGCGGCCGGCCGCCGAGGTGGGCCAGTTCCAGCGGGCGGAAGAGCAGTTCCTGCGCGGCGGCGGGGACGCGCACCAGCACCACGCGCGCCGGGCGCTGTTCGTAAGTCAGCAATTTCTCGCCCACCTTGCCGAAGGCATTCGCGCCCATCCACGCGCCCAGTTCGGCCAGCGATTCGTCTTCGGGGCGGTTGGGCGGTTGATTGCGCAAATAGCCGGGCAAGTCGGCAAAGCCACGATAGAGCCGGTCGGCGGGGTCGAGCCGCACTTCGTGGTCGGCCAAAAAGCGGCCGTCGGCGTCGCTCAGCACCCAGCGCCACGCGGCGTCACTGCGATAATCTTTGACTTCGAGGGTGAGTTGCGCGGTCATCGAGCTGCTCCTTGCGAGTGATGAGGCACACACACGCGTATTATACACCGGCGCGCAGCGCGCTCCCGAATCTGGTTGATCGTCTCAAGGGGAATGAATTCTTCTTCGAACAGCGAGAGTTGCGGGCCGCGCGTGCGCGGCTTGAGGTAGTAACCCGCCAAGCGACGGCCTTCGGCTAATACTGGCTGGCCTTCCTTGTAGTCCCAGTATCGGGAAGGCTCTTCAAAAGGAGAGTTGAGGATGGGGTTATCAACAAGAAGAGACATGGCTCTTCATGATTTGAGTTTTGCGAAAACGTCTTCGGTATTCATGATTGCAGACTGAACCAGTTGATTAAAATCCCCCATGATGGTGTCATCGTAATCACAATTATTTCGCCACTGTCTTAAGTCATCCAAATCATTGGCAATATCAATATAACCCCTTTTTCGGAAATGCTCGCGGACAAGTGCATGATCTTGTGGCCCCTTGCTCGGCATGAATCCATGTTGATCATGGGCATAGTTGCGAGCATAACAGTATGCCGCGTAATAGGCCCTGCTCACCGCAGATCGAAAGGCCGCTTCTTGCGAATACCTGACCTCCCTTTTTCCCTGGAGGAAACGCGCCAGATCAAGATACTCTTTCCAGTCAAAGGCCATGGTTTTTTACCTTGGGGGTTGAAAGTCGGTTGTCAGCAGGAACCATCCGGTCTTTCCGGCGAGCATTCCCTCAAAGGATTTTCGTATCTCTTTAATTTGCCTGAGCATGTTCTCATCGTATTGCTTTTGCCTGACATACAATGTCAGGTATTCGTCCTCTATCTCAGGGTCTCGGTAGGATTCAAGTGATAATTGCGCTTGAACGCCGAATCGCTGGCGTGCTGCGTCGCAGATCGGAACAAGCAGGCCTGTCATATCGAGATGGCGAATCAAATAATCCCGGACGATCGCTGGTTGAGGTATCGCAACGCTGAACGAGCGGAGTATATTGAGCGATTCTTCTACCGAAGGGGTGATGACCGTACTTATTTCTTCGTACCAGGGCTTCCAAATGGCCTTTTCCCACTCAACGGACAATGCTGTGCCACTTGGAATTGGCAGTATTGTCCGGTTTTGCCATGTGAAGAGGTCGGAGGGCGCGGGCTTAGATTGAATAATTCTCGGTTGTGGTCCTATCCAAAGTAATTGATCCTGATATTCAAATCTCTGGGAAACGGGGGTCGCTAACATTACTTTATCTCCCGGAAAATCTCTCTAACAGGTTCGGTAATACAACCTTCAAAAATTTCCTCGACTTTTTGATGCGCTTCCTCTACCCATTCCAACGCCTGATTGACTGAGACCGCTTTGGGCTGGGCAAGGAAATAGTCCAAATCAAGAAGAAAAGCGGTGTTATCGGGTTTTTCAGGTAATGCATTGGTTATTTGGACTCTACATGAGTCTCGTCCATTAGAAAAGTGCCATACGCACCCAACGATGAAGTTCGCAATGTTTTGAGGCAAGTTCTGCCCTAAGAAAGGCCTGAATTCGAAGTATTCTTCCAGGTTGATGGAACGTGCCGGGATTTCAATGTGATTGATGTATCGCAGGCCGATCCTTTGCAG
>JBDRTP010000422.1:0-3274 GCA_043823965.1 Chloroflexota bacterium | reverse complement strand
AGCAAAGCGGGCGGCGCGACGACCCTCGAAGGTCGGGCGCCCCTGCTCGTCCAATGACTGGCCGACGACGATCAGGCCGGCTTCGTACGCGGCAGCCTGTCCGGCGACGGTTGCGGCGTCAATGACGCGCGAGACATGCGGGATGATCGCCAATGGGTTGGCAATCCTTCCCATCGGGTCGCTGATTGCCAGGCCGAGGCGCTTGGAACCGGGATCAATGGCGAGGATTCTCATATCGAAGAGGCGTTAAACACGAGTGGAGCGGATTGTTAATCCGCTTTCAAGGTTTTTAGGGAAACTAAAATTCACGTGTTTATCAGGATGCGAAATTGCAGAAATGGCAACCACGGCCACCAAGATGGGACGAGGTGGACTTGCGGCGGCGAGGCCAGTGGGAGAATGGATTCCAGACGCTGGCTGGCCTTGGCGGGAGGTAATCCCTGCACGGCGCTTCTTAAGGTGAACATATTGATATTTGGCATGAGCCTGCGGCTGATCAGGATTTCGAAGCGAGTCACACCGTCAGCCTGAGAGAGCGGCCCGCCGGCCTGCTCGATGGTCAGTGTATCCGCGACGGGGAGCAGATCACTCGCCAGGCCCGCATCCAGCGCAGCCGCGGCCAGCGTTTTCAGGTCAGAAGCCAGAATGTATTGGATGGAAAATTCCGCCTGCATGCTGAGGGCCAATGCATCACCCGCTCGGCCCTCAGCCGGCAGGTAGGTTTCGCCTAAGACGTGGTTGATGGCAAGCGTTTCCGGGAAAAGCAAATCGCCAGGAGCGAGCTGAGTGGCAACCTGATCCAGCGCCTGCTGGCGCAGATCGGTCAGGAGCGCCTCGCGCAGAAGAGCGCGGTCGCCGGCAGTGGGCATGGAAACAGTGCGTTCAGCTCCGGCGCTGGTCGGTTGCGGATTGGTGACTGCCAAATGGGGGCCAAGGCTGCCCTGGATGGCAATCAGAGCATCCGCCGGCAGATTCCCAACTGAGCCTGGCTCGAGCGCTTGAACTGGAATATCTATCGTCTTGCCGACGCCAGCCGTCACGACGCCAACTTGCGTGGTGATGAAGCGAATGGCAGGTTCAGTCGTTGTCCGGATCACCGTCCCGGCCGGGATGCCGATCACGGAGGTGGTCAGATTGCGGAAACGAGCCACGCCTTGAGCCGGTTTATCGGGTACCAAGACCTGGCCCGTGGCTGGAGCAGACTGGCTGCCTTCCACCATCACCGAAAGCCGATGAGCAGGCAGGCTTCCAGCCACGTTGACCGAAGTCACCTTTTGGCTGGCGCTCACGCTTAGGGTCAGGCTCTGTTCTTGCATCTTCGGATCGAGAGAGATGGTCGCCGAGGGGACGAACAATAACACAATCGCCAAAACCGCCACAACTGCCAGAGAAAAAAACGTGAGGCGCACGGCAGGGCGGGCAAGCCAGGCTGGTTCTGGGGGGTAAGCCTCGGCGCGGAGTCCCTGCAGATCGGGACGTGGAGCGCGGCGGGCAGGTTTAGGTCGCAAAGCCGGATTCTGCCAGGCTTTGGTTTGGGCCTCGGCAGTAGTCGCAAAGACCGGCAGGCCCAATTCCTTTGATGCTCTGCGGATTTCGGTCGAGCGCGTCACCAATCCAAGCTGCGCGCCGAGGCTGGCAGCATGCCTCTGGAGCAAGATCAGGTCGAGGCTCCGATCGAGGACCCGCTTTCGCGTCGGCCAAACGAGCAAAATGCGCGCCGTCTTGGCCCACGACATTTTGTCGCGGACGGAGACGACGTCATCATGCAATTCCAAGTGAACGACCTGGGTTTTCATCTCCCCTGATTATAACGGCTCAAGAACCCGTTTTCTACGAGAAAACGGGTTCTCTATCCAAACAGGACTGTTTTTCTTTCCCATTCACGACTTGGATCTCTTCAGCAAGTTTACGCGCTCAAGAAATTCTGCTCGATTTCTTGAATCAGGATTGGTAGGTTGGGAGAATCAAAACTCAAGCCTGGCGCAGGCACGCGGTGGCGTTTGATGTCTGGAGGAATATGTTTGTGATGGGGATGGGTAGTGAATTTCACCGCGCACGACAGCCGTCATTGGGCCGGTGTGAGCAACAACGAGCGTTGATATCTGAATGCAAGGGAAAGTATCTGGCAGGCTGTAGATAAACTTCTCATAATCGGCGATAGACCCCAGGGGATGTGCAGACATATTAAGACGGAAGCGGCGCAGAGTTCAATGCGGTCAGTACTGGCTCAACCTGCCGATCGAGCAATAGCTGGTACTCGGACTCGCGAGCCTGGAGGATCTCGTACAGCCCAATCCATTCCAAGAGTTCCAAGCGTTGCTTGATCTTACCCTCTTTAACCAGTCGATAAAACGGGCCTGACCGCAGACGATACTTGCGCTCGAACTCACGCAAGCGATCTTCGATGCCTTGCATATCCAATATAAGGAGAATAAGATCTTTATCGCGTTCGCTCATCTTGCGCCTCTTTTGCCGCCATTATATCACGCGAGACCAAGAGGGCGGAAATCCACCAGGGTTTTCCCTAAGAGGCTATTTCAGCTTCCCTACCACCCAGCCGCGGACACTCGCCAGCGCCTCGGGCAATTTCGCCGCGTCCCTGCCGCCGCCGAAGGCCAGATGCGGCGCGCCGCCACCACCCGCGCCGAGTTGACACGAGATGTGACCGACCAGGTCGCCGGCTTTGACACCCCGCTTGATCAAATCCTGCGTCACGGCCGCCATGACGATGATCTGCTCGCCAGAGAGAGCGGCCACCACACATACGCCGTTTTGGGGATATTTCTCGCGAAACCTGTCAGCCAGTTTGCCGAGAGTGTCCTTATCGGCATTGGGGATTTCGATAGCCAGCAGGTTGACGCCTTGGATGGTTTGCAGGTTGGAAAGTTGCATGTTGAAGGTTGAAAGCGCAAACTCCTGCCGCATGGCAGCGATCTGTTTGCGCGCCGAGGCGAGTTCATCCAGCAGGCCAGCGACTTTCTCAGACACGGCTTCGGGCGCGGAGGAGAGCAGCGCGGCAGTCTGCTTGAGGGCGTGGTTTCGACGGGCAATGTGTTCGTACGCGCCGCGCCCGGTCACGGCTTCGATGCGGCGCACGCCGGCCGCCGCCGAGCCTTCGCTGACGATTAGGAATGCGCCCACGTCGCCGGTGCGGTCGAGGTGTGTGCCGCCGCACAATTCATAGGAGTGTCTCTCCTCAGCACCAGAACCTTCCGCAATGGTGATTGTGCTGACTTCTTCGCCGTATTTCTCGCCAAAGAGCGCCAGCGCGCCT
>JBDRTP010000421.1:0-7283 GCA_043823965.1 Chloroflexota bacterium | reverse complement strand
ACCCGCTTCGGGTTGACGCACAAACAGTTTGCCAAGTACGCCTTGATGCGGCTGGGTGTGCAGACCGACCTGACGCGCTTTGTGCGCTCAGGCGTACCGCGAAGGATTGCGTCCACGGAAGAAGTTCTGGCGCGGATGACCGAACTCGGCCTGACCGGTTAGCTGGATTGCACTCACCCCATGAAAGCAAGAACCCCGCCACGAAAGGTTGCTGGCGGGGGCGGCGAAGCATTTCCCAAGAGAGAAAAAACGCCCCTGAAAGGAAAAAAAGACCGCGAGAAGAGAGACTCTCGCGGCGGTCAGGAATCGCTTCCAGATTTTTCAGGGAACTTGCCCGATTTTCCATCCCAACCCTCGCGAAGCACCCCTTTGGGGTTGACACTGCAAGTAATCGGTAGCGGCGGCTGGGCGTGGACTCCCCGTCGAAATGGGACACTGCCTGGGCGTGGAAAAAACTAAATTTAGTGGGGCGAATCCTCGCTGTCCACTACGCCTTTTTTATCAATCCTTTTTCTTTCAAGCGTGAACGAATTTTGCCTGGATTCCTTTTGAGCAATAGCGCAAGTTCATTTACTTTCATGCCTGCCATATATTTTTCTTTGAGCAAGTTATCATCTGCTTTACCCCAGGGTTCATAAGCATTAGGATATTTCTGAAGAAATGCGTACCAATTTTTCATTCCATTAGAGATATTTTCTGAAGATTGTGTCTCTGTAACGGTTGGCGAAACTTCAACCTTAGAAGGTGTCTCAACAGGTTTAGACTCCGCAGGTGTAATGGATTCTTTTTTCTTTGAAGAATCCCACGAATGAGTTTCAATCTTTCCGTCATCAAAAACTCTTACCGTCTCAAATCTTACATTTCCTGCTTCGATGGCTTTAGCAATTTGTTTTTGACCTTCGGACAAGTGTGCTTTACTGTGTTTAATGTCAATGATAACCAATTCAAGATTGTCATTTGAGCCATGATGTTCTTTGTATTCAGTATAGCCATTAAAAACTATATAATCAACGGGGTCGCCGATAAAATGAGAATCCGACGGTAGATAAGGAAACCCTGGCAAAAGCGGAGCTAATTGTTCGGCAATTTGACCTTTTATAGTGCGGCGACTTGTCTCAACGCTTTGTTGTCGTGCTTTTTCAATTTCACGCTGATGCTTAATATGAATATCCCGGAGTTGACCCTCATAATTTTTGATGGCATTTTCAACTTTACTTTGAGATTTTCGCAGTTGCTGAAATAAATAAAGCAAGGCAACGGCGAGTAGAACGGCTACAAGTATAAGGAAAATGATGATGAAGCCAACAAGAATATCTTGCATGTATAGATTCGACACCCTTTATTTATGAAGTGACAAGAAACCCAACTTTTTTTCAGCCACCAAATGGCGGCTCAACGGCTTATGGGCGGCGCAAGATTAGAATTTTGTAATTCATTATAGCACTGCTGTCAACTGCCTAGATACTTCCTTTGCCACTCGAACAACTTGTTCGGCGCCTCAATCGGTAATTAGAGCGGGAGGAATTGAATATGAGGAGTACCTTTCCTCATGCGTTCGCCTGCCTCTGCAAGCAGGTCATCTCAGCCCCTTGGCCCTCAGTCGTGCTACCAATGGCGTTTCCCCCATTTCGCGGCGGAGTTTCTCTATGGCTTCGAGACGTGCTTCAATATCTTTATCGAGTTCTTCCCGATGATCCCAATAATAAGCGAGCGCGGAATGAATCTGCCCTAATGTCAAATGCGGAAACTGAAAATGAAGCTCCGCCGGACTCCAGCCGTAAGCGATATACGCCAGGACGAGTTCGGTCACTTTCATGTTCGTGCCGGAGATCGTCGGAATTCTGGCGTCGCTGAGCATCACGTGTTCGTAGCGAGTTTCGACCAGCATACCAACCTCCCATAAACAGGGGTGGATGTTTCAAGTATATCATTTCGGATCACGAAAATACTTCCTCTGCCATTCATACAACTTGTTCAACGCCTCGGTTGGCGAGATGGCGTTGATGTCCAGTTCCCCCAACTCGTCCAGCAGGTGGCATGGACAGCGCAAGCGGATTCTTGGTCAGTTGGGGATGACTTTTTGGAGCGCGTTGATCATCGTCAACAGAATCTCTTTGAACGTTTCGTCATTGAGAATGGCAACGCGCTTGATCATCAGTATTTCGTTCGCAGTGAATAGCTTGATAGGACGCGCAAAACTTAGCGCAGAAAGCGTACCTGCGGAAAGACCCGCAGGCGTAATCTTCACCGCGTTGGGATCGCTGTGCGGATTGCTTGTGATCTGGCACAGAAGCCAATCACCACGTCCTGTATTGCAGAGAACAACAGCAGGACGCAGCTTTGACCCAGATAGATCCGAAAACGGGAACTCGACTACAACGATGGAAGCTGGGCCAGGTGTAACCATGCAGCGTCTTCTTCGGGTGTCAGCCAATCAACAGCCAATGCGGACTCGCTTAACAACGTGGATTCACGCATGCTCGACTCTGGCTCCTCATTGAGGATCGTTATCAATACGCGACGCAGACGCATAGGCGGCAGCTTGACTGGTTCAAGAAGCCGTAACCTGCCTTTCTGGTCAATTACACCCTCGAATGTCTGGATCATCTTGTTTACCTCACTTACGAAGTTCTACACAATCTGCAAGACAACGTGGCAGGATCATAACTCATTTTTTCATTATAGCACCTCTTCACCCTATTAAATACTTCTTCTGCCACTCGAACAACTTGTTCAACGCCTCGATGGGCAAAAGAGCCGCCTCATCCCGCCAGCCCGGATAAATCCAGAGCCTTGTCCGACCACGCTTTTGCCTGTACGGAAAGCAAAATCCGCTGGCGCTGGTCCCTGGCGGACGAATCCCAGGCTCGCTGCCAGAGGGCGATCAAGCGCTGCATTTCCACGAGTTCTGCGGCAGTCGTTATATCTGCATCGGCCGCTGTCCATTCGATCAAGTGTTTGGCCTCATCCAAAAGGTCTCCAACGATGGATTGGTCCTTTGACTCTCTGGCGTTGGAAGAGATTCTCCCTAACGTGGCAGAGAGATTTCCCAGGCGCACTGGCAACGCGTCTCGCAGGAAGCGCTGGCGAAGTTTTTCTCTATCCATCATCCTACACCTCCGAGAATTCTGCGAGCGATCGTATCTACTTGTTGGCGCACCTTCTCGTCCTGGATCAGGATATTCCGATTACCCAGTCGGGGACGGATGTTGATGAGCGATTCAAACTCAACCCGTTGTTCATCTGGATACCAGTTCGCTCCCCATAGATCATCCTGTTCGCTGCCAGCCTCGAGGAGCGTTATTTCACAATCGGCGTGCATTTCTCCGCCGCCCGATAGGGCGCACAAACGGATATCTACGACAATCTTAACCATGCTTTTATATTCCTGAAGCATTTCCTGCATTTGAACGGGCGTCGCTTTTTCTTTCGACAAATGGATCATTACTCCTCCAAGGGGGTTCTACATCCCAGTATACTTCCTCTGCCACTCGAATAACTTGTTCAACGCTTCAATCGGGGAAAGCGCATTCACATCCAAATCCTTCAACTCGTCCAGCAGGGGGCTGGTCTCCGGGAACAGCGCGGCCTGCTGCGCGGCGTGGGGGCTGATATGCACCGCCTGGCCGGAGGATTTCTCCAGCTCCTGCATGATCTCGCTGGCGCGTTGAATGACCGGGCGGGGCAGGCCGGCCAGTTGCGCCACGTGGATGCCGTATGAGCGGTCCGCGCCGCCCGGCACGATCTTGTGCAGGAAGACGACTTTGGCGTCCGCTTCGGTCACGGCCACGCTGTAATTGCGCACGCCCGGCAGCAGGTCAGCCAGTTGGGTCAGTTCGTGGTAGTGGGTGGCGAAGAGTGTCTTGGCGCGCAGCTGCGGGTGGTTGTGGATGTACTCGACCACCGCCCAGGCAATCGCGACGCCGTCATAGGTGCTGGTGCCGCGTCCGATCTCGTCCAGGATGAGCAGCGAGCGTTGCGTCGCATGATGAAGGATATTGGCCGCCTCGATCATCTCGACCATGAACGTGGATTGCCCGGCATGGATCTCGTCCTGCGCGCCGATGCGGGTGAAAATGCGATCCACCAGCCCGATCCTTGCCGAAGCCGCCGGGACGAAAGATCCCATCTGCGCCATCAGGACGATCAGCGCGGCCTGGCGCAGATACGTGGATTTTCCACTCATGTTGGGGCCGGTGATGATGCGGACGACCTCGCCCTTCTCAATGGTGACGTCGTTGGGGACAAAACGTTCGCCTTGCGATATTTGCTCGACTACTGGATGACGTCCCTCTTTGATATCCAAGACGTCATCCTCGCGGACCTCGGGCCGGCAGTAGCCACCCAGGGCGGCGACTTCGGCCAGGGCGGCGCAAACGTCCAGGTCGGCCAATGCACGCGCCGTGTCCAGCAAGCGCGCGGTGGACTTCGCCAGCGTCGCGCAGACCTCGCGGAACAGGCGCAGCTCCAACTCGCGGATGCGCTCCTCGGCGTTCAGCACCAGCGTCTCGTACTCCTTCATCTCCGGCGTGATGTAGCGCTCGGCGTTGACCAGCGTCTGCTTGCGGATGTAATCCGGGGGCGCTTTGGCAGCCTGTCCGTGAGAGATCTCGAGGTAATACCCAAATACCTTGTTGTAGCCCACTTTCAGGGATTTGATGCCGGTGCGCTGGCGCTCGACGTTTTCCAGGTTATTGATCCATTCGCGGGCGTGACGGGAGGCCTCGATGACCCCATCCAACTCGGCGGAGTAGCCGAGACGGATGATACCGGTATTTTGCAGCGTGGCGGGCGGATCCTCCTCAATCGCAGATTGGAGCAGGGCGAGTTCTTCGGGGCAATTTTCGAAGGCCGGTAAAACTTGTTTACTTTCTCCTTGTCTACTTTCTACTTGTTTACCAAGCACCTGCCCAACAACCGGCAGCCGCATCAACGTCTCCCTCATCGCCACCAGATCGCGCGGCTGGGCATGGCCTGATAGTATGCGGTTGGTCAGGCGTTCCAGGTCGGATAGAGGCTTGAGGGCGGCGCGTAGTTCGGCGCGCAACATCGAGTGGGTGAAGAAAAATTCCACGCCGTCCTGCCGGGCGCGGATTTTCATCGCATCCAGCAACGGCTGGCTGACCCACTGGCGAATCAGGCGTTTGCCCATCGGCGTGACAGTCTGGTCGAGCACGCCGAGCAATGAGCCTTTGACCTCGCCGCGCAGAGCCTGCCCTGAGCTTTGGCGAAGGGTTTCTGTTAATTCCAGGTTGCGGCGGGTGGCGGCATCCAGGGTCATGAATTCACTCAGACTGTAGACGCGCAAGCCGGTCAGTAAGTTAAGCGCCGCGCCTTCGGTTTCTTTGAGATATTGGATGATCGCCCCGGCGGCGCGCATGGCGAGCGGCAGTCCCTTCAGACCAAAACCGTCCAGGGTCGCAGCGCCGAAGTGCGAGAGCAATGTCTCCTGGCACTTGCCTGGCTCGAAACGCCAGGCCGCAAAGGGCGTGATGTGCCCAGGGATGCCGTTGGGTAAAACGAGGTTGTCAGGGTGAATAATTTCAGCGGGGCGCAGGCGGGCAAGTTCAGCCCGTAGGGGCGACCCTTGTGGTCGCCCTTCCGCGGCGAGGTCAGCGGCCTGCACTTCGGTGACGGCGAACTCGCCGGTGGTGATGTCCACATACGCAATTCCGGCGCGGGTTCCGGCGTCAGAGACGCCGGACTCTAGAACGATTGCGGCGAGATAATTATTCGCATCGCCGGGCAGCAGGCCGGGTTCCACGATCGTGCCGGGCGTGACCACGCGGACTACCTTGCGCGGGAAGATGCCTTTGGTGGGTTGGTCGCCGACCTGTTCGCAAATGGCGACGCGATACCCTTTTTCGATCAAGCGTGCCAGGTAATTCTCCACGGCGTGATATGGAATCCCGGCCAGCGGGGCGCGCAGGCCTTTGCCGATCGGTCGCGAGGTCAGGACGATATCCAGTTCACGCGCGGCCGTCTCGGCATCCTCGTCGAAGGTTTCGTAGAAATCGCCCAGGCGAAAGAAAAGGATGGCGTCGGGATATTGACGTTTTATCTGCAGGTATTGCTGGCGGATTGGAGTTACATCGTCAGTCATGTATCCATTTTATGATTAGGAGACGAAATAAGCAAGTGGCATTTTTGAGGAAATGTAATATAATACGTTCACTATACTCTCACGAAACGGAGGTTTCAAATGGCCAGTGTTACGTACGAGCATGTCACAAAGGAATTTGGAAGTGTCGTTGCAGTAAATGATTTGAATTTACAGATTGACGACAAAGAATTCCTGGTATTCGTTGGTCCTTCGGGATGCGGCAAGACGACCGCTTTGCGGCTGCTTGCCGGCCTCGAGGAGATCACCAAAGGCACGATCAAAATTAGTGAGCGTGTCGTCAACGATGTTCCGCCCAAAGACCGTGATATTGCCATGGTCTTTCAATCCTACGCTTTGTACCCTCACCTGTCGGTCTACGAAAACCTGGCCTTTGGCCTCAAGCTTCGCAAAACTCCCAAAGATGAAATCAAGCGCCGGGTAGGGGATGCCGCGGAAATCTTGGGAATCACAGATTACCTGAACCGCAAGCCACGCCAGCTCTCCGGCGGTCAGCGCCAGCGGGTGGCGGTTGGGCGTGCAATCGTGCGCGAGCCGAAGGTTTTCCTCTTCGACGAACCGCTCTCCAACCTGGATGCGAAACTGCGCGTTGCCATGCGCGCCGAGCTTAGCAAACTTCATCATCGCCTCCAGACGACCTTCATCTACGTTACCCATGACCAGACAGAAGCCATGACCATGGCAACCCGCATTGCAGTGATAAACAATGGTTTGTTGCTACAGTTGGACACTCCCCAAAACCTGTATGACCGGCCACAAAACATGTTCGTAGCCGGTTTCATTGGCTCCCCGGCGATGAACTTCTTCCGCGCCAAGCTGTGCAAGGATGGCAGCCAGCTGCTGGTCGACTCGGGCGATTTCGCAGTGCCAGTGCCCGCCGAACGCGCCAGACAGTTGCAGAACTATGTGGATCGCCCGGTGATCTTTGGCATCCGCCCCGAGGACATCTTCAACCCGGCATTTACCCCGCCTGGAATCCACGCCGAGAATGTCGAAGTGAAAGTGGACGTGACCGAATTGATGGGCAACGAAATCTTCTTGTACCTGATCAGCGGGCCAAATACTTTCATCGCTCGTGTGGATCCGCGCACGAACTTCCATATCGGCGACAAAGTCCAGGTGGCGTTCAACATGGACAACTTCCACCTGTTCGACCATGAAA
>JBDRTP010000420.1:0-3639 GCA_043823965.1 Chloroflexota bacterium | reverse complement strand
CGGTACGCTTAATTCCCCGGGGAAGAAAGTGAGCAAGAGTTCCTTCTCAGCATCGTGATAGACGATCGGGGTGGCTAGCGCACCGCTATAGCCGCAATGCGGGCAGTGAGCAAAATTCGAGACTCCGCCCAGAAGGCGCTGTTTTGCGCCTGGGTCGGCGGTAACGTCGAAGAGCTGTTCGACTTGCGCCAGGATGGGTTGTCGGCAGCGGGGGCAGGAAATTTGAGATCTTTGAGGAGGCATGGATATTCTCGATTTACGATTTTTTGATTTTGGATTGACGAATTACCTTCACGAGCTTATGAGACAAGGGCTTATTTTACCCCTAAAATCTTTGGGAGAATCAAGATACGGGTTGACGCGGCAGGGAGAAACAGATGCGGGCGCCGGTGTTCGGCTTCGGGTCCACCCAGATGCGCCCGCCGTGCGCCTCGACAATAGCCCGCGCCAGGTAGAGTCCCAAACCGGCGCCTTTTGTCTTCCGGACGGCTTTTTCGGCGCGATAGAAACGGTCAAAGATATAGGGGATATCAGCCGGGTCAATCCCCGCCCCCTCGTCACTCACGGTGACAATCACCTGCCCTGGGCGTGCCTGGCCACTGATGCGGATTTCACCGCCGGGAGAGTATTTAATGGCATTGGATAGCAGGTTGGCGAGGACTTGCTCGATGCGCTTCTCGTCGGCCAGGATGACTGGGAATTTCTTTGGAAAATCTATGACCAGGGTGTGATGATCGGTCTGGGTGCGAAAGCGTTCGGCCAGGCGTTCAGCCAGGTCGGGGAGGGAAATATCAGCCAGATTGGGTTTCAGACCGCCGGCCTGCAGGCGCGAAGCGTCCAGCAAGTCTTCGATCATCGTCGTCAGGCGATCGGCCTCTTCTTCGATGACCCTCAAGCTATCTTTCACGATAGCCCGATCCCAAGTGGCGTCCTCGCGGCGCAAGGTGCTGACGTAGCCTTTGATCAATGCAACCGGTGTCTTGAGTTCGTGGCTGATGATCGAAACAAAAGTGTTTTTTATCTCCTCTGCGGTGCGGAATTTCGTGATGTCCCGTACGGTGACGATGATATTGCGCAGGGCGCCATCCGGGGTCAGGAGCGGTGCGTAGGTTATGCCGACGGGCAGCGCGGGCGGCTCGGGTCTTTGCAGGTCGCCCTCGACATATAGATAAGCATTGGGGGTCAGCGGCCAGCCGTCGGATTCAGCCTCTTCCAGCGTCAAGCCTTCGGGGCGGCGTGCCCAACGGACAATATCGTCATGTGGCCGGCCTTGAAGTTTATCCCGCAGTGTACCTGACATCCGTTCAAAGGCAGCATTGACGCGTTCGATGACGCGATCGGCCCTCAGGATGAGAATCCCATCTGCAGCCGAATCGAGCAAGGCATCAAGGCGCTGTTTTTCATAACTGACCTGAGTATAAAGCTGGGCATTAAAGACCGCGATGGCAGCCTGGTCAGCGAAGCTCTGCAGTAGTAATTTATCATTTGCAGAAAATACATCCGGGTATCCACGAAAGATAAAAGTTACGCCAATAACCTGCCCATGCGCGACCAATGGCAATCCGACGCCGTTGAGCAGACCCATGCTGGCGGTATAGGTTAGTTCTTTCAACA
The DNA here is from genome assembly GCA_043823965.1 of Chloroflexota bacterium. Taxonomy (GTDB): domain Bacteria; phylum Chloroflexota; class Anaerolineae; order Anaerolineales; family Villigracilaceae; genus CG2-30-58-95. The sequence goes on along the minus strand of JBDRTP010000420.1, from coordinate 2,025 downwards.
TACGGTTGAGTTCGGCAACGTTTAATTCGCGCACCTTCTCTTCAGCCAAAAGCGGTTCGAGATAGTGCAAAAAGGCGGGCGGGATGCCATGTGCAGCGGCAACGCGCCAACCCGCGCTCTCTTTTAGTGCGATGATACCGGCTTGACCGGCAAGCATTTCAATGGAAATGCGCAAGATGCGCGCCAGCAGTTTATCCAGGTCAAGTTCCTGGGTGATGGCACGCGCAATTTCAAGCAGGTAATCGCGTTGTCGAACGCGGAAGTCGGGAAGCATTGGGATTTACGATTTACTCTTTTCTCATTTCTTCTTACGCGTTACTTTCCACCTTTCTCTGCCAGTGTGATCGCTTCCTCCAGGATGGTCAAACCTTCATCAATTTCAGACTTTGAGACGCTTAACGGTGGAGCCAGGCGTATGACGCTCTTACCGCAACCGAGCAGGATGAGACCGCGCTCGAAGGCCAGGTCTGCGACGCGGTCACGCAACTCTTCGGCGGGATATTTGCTCTTGCGATCCTTGACGAATTCGACGCCGATCATCAAACCCAGGCCGCGTACGTCGCCGATGCTGGGATGGCGGGCCATAATTTCATCGAGCGCATCCAGCGTATATTGGCCGACTTCGGCAGCATTTTGCATATATTCGCGCTCGATGAGATCCATGGTCGCCATGGCAGCCGCGCACGCCAGGGGATTGCCGCCGAATGTGGTGCCATGTGCGCCGCGCGGCCAATCCATCACTGATTTGCGGGCAATGGCGGCGCCCAAGGGCAGGCCCGAAGCGATACCTTTTGCGGCAGTGACAATATCTGGCTCGACTTCAAAATGTTCGATCGCCCACCATTTACCCGTGCGGCCCATGCCAGATTGAATTTCATCTACGATCAATAGAATGTCATGTTTATCGCAAAGGTCGCGCAGGGCTGGAAAGAATCCTGGAGGCGGCACAATGTAGCCCCCCTCGCCTTGAATGGTTTCGACGAGGATGCCAGCTACTTCATCGGGCGGGAGGATATGACCCAGAATTTGGTCCTCGATGTATCGAACGACGGTCTCGCCATAGTCTTCACCGGAGTGCCGTTCAAGGACGGGCCGGTAAGGATTGGGGAACGGTGCGTGGACGACGCCGGGCATCAGCGGGTAGAACCCACGATGGTAAGTGGGCTTGCTGGCAGTGAAGGTCACAGCGCCCATTGTCCGTCCGTGGAATGCACCGGTAAAGCCGATGAAATTGGAGCGTCCCGTGTGATAGCGGGCGAGCTTTATGGCCGTCTCGACCGCTTCTGTCCCCGAATTGGTCATGAACGAGACGGCCGCCTCCTCGAAGGGCGCGATCTCGTCCAGTTTTTCGCCAAGCTCAACCCATTTGCTGTGATAAAAGTCCGAGGAAATGTGAAGAAATTGTTCGGCTTGCTGCTGGATGGCCTTGACAACTTCAGGGTGACTGTGTCCTGTAGCGACGACCGCAATTCCGGCCGCGAAATCGAGGAAGCGGTTGCCGTCCACGTCCCAGACCTGGGTGCCGTGCCCGTGATCCATGACAAAAGGGACGCCTCGGGCGTATGAGGGGGAAATGACAGACGAGTCGCGCTTGATCAGCGCCCTGGCTTTTGGCCCTGGCAATTTCATGGGTTGCATGAGAATTACTCCTTTTGGATTGACGATAGTTTTAGTTCAGCTTGAACTTTGGCACCGATCAGACCGGCATTATCGCCCAGCTTGGCAGAAGTCAGGACCAGTTCTTTGACATAATCCGCGTCCATCACATGCCTGTCAAGCGCGTCTTTTAATGGCTCGAAGATGAGCGACCCGCTTCGCGAAACTCCGCCGCCGAAGATGACGATTGAGGGATTGAATATGTGCAGAAAGTCTGCCAGCGCCTGGCCGAGATATTCTCCTGCGCGCTCGAATGCCGCCTTGGCCAACGCGTCGCCCTGATGGGCGGCTTCAGCCACCTCACTGGCGCTCAAGTCTGCACTTGGTTTAAGGATCGAGAGTTGGCCTTCGGCCAGTTTTTCGTTGACA
>JBDRTP010000419.1:0-2080 GCA_043823965.1 Chloroflexota bacterium | reverse complement strand
GCTCCACGTTGGCCGGCAGCGCTTCGAAGGCGCAGACTCGCCCTGTCTCAGCCACGGCGCGGGCCAGCAATAAGGTCACGTAGCCGATATTTGCGCCAACGTCGTAGGCAACCATACCGGGTTTTATCAGCTCGCGCAAAGCCGCCTGCAATTCCGGCTCATATGTACCCAGCCAGTAATCTTTCTCGGTCTGCATGTCGAGCAGGAGCGTGAACCCGGCCAAGTCGCCCGCCGCGACTTTGACCGGAGTAAAACCGGTCGGGGCAGCTTTATTCAGCGAGCCGCGTATCCAGCGCGCTAATGGATTGATCTTGTAGAGGATCTGCTTCAGAGGCATCGGAAGAATTCGAGCAAAGAAGGCGGCCAGGGACAAGAAGAATTTGCGCATTGTTCTATCTGTTCTCGCCTGGTATTGGCACATGTGGCGCATTCCAGGCCGGAGATTTATGCACATGCACGATTTTCCACGCGCAGTCCAATTTGACCATCATGCGGCTTTCGTTATGGGAGGTCAAGGCGGGTCGGCGCGGGAACATCTCCTTCCTGCTCTGCGCCGAAGACCGTCCCCTGCCGGGCATTGGCCGCCATCATGAAATCATGGAAAGGAATACCGTCAATGCGATGGGGGGTGACCCACCAGTCGTTCATAATCACTCCATTCGTCAGTCAACAGGGACCAGTTTCCCGTAACCAGTTCCTTTGTTCATCCAGCAGTTGTATTGCTGGATGGATAGCTGGCGGCAGTACAACTGCCGCCAAAACAATCTGGTGACTGGTTACTGGTTACTTTCCGAGCAAGGCATCCAGGTATTTATCAACCATTCTCTCCAACGAAAACGCCTCCTCCGCGTGCGCCCGCGCTGCGGCTCGGAAGCGCGGCAGGTCGGCCAGGATTTCCGCCGCGGCCGCAGCCAGGGCAGGCAGATCGGGCGGGTCAATCCGCCACGGGTTGCCACCGTACGTGACGAGGCGGCCAGAATCACCGGTCACCAGCTCGGGTAAAGCGCCGGTGCTGAAGGCCACTACCGGTAAACCACAGGCCAGCGCCTCGATGACCGAATTGGGACAGGCTGAGTTCAAATCGGCTGAGAAAAGGAGATGCGCCGAACGGTCAATTTCGGGGATGCGCTCACCAGGCAGCGTTCCGGCCCACAGGATGGGGATGCGACGGTTTTTTTGCCAGGCAGATTGGAGGTCCGGCGCGAGGCGGCCGACGACCATCAGCTCCATGGGGAACTCAGGGTTCTCGGCCAACGACTCTGCCAGGCGAACCGCCCATTCCAATCCCATGTCATATCCCCCGCCCAGGCTGCCTTCCACAATCAGTAGACGGTATCTTGCTTCCGGCGGGTTTGCCTGTGCTTGTGCCGCCCTGGCCTGACCGCCAGGACAGGCAGGCACAAGTGAAACCCGCCCTACAGGGGAATATGTTTCTAGATCCACGCCGTTGTGGATGACGACGCCCGGCGCGCGCGCCGCTCCGAACCAGTCTTCCCACCAGCCGCGCACGAATTCGGACTGGTAGGCGATCTGGCTGGCGATCCGGGTGCGGATAAAAGCCAGCAGCCAGTTGCCGTATTCGGCGCGCAGGTAATGACGCCAGCCCGTGCGCCGCCGGCGGTGGATCCAGTTGATCCCGTCCAGCCGCTGGACGACCCGCACGCCGCGCCGCCGCGCCTGCCACAGGGCAAACAGTTGGCGCGTGCCGCCGGTCAGCAGCAGCGCGTCATAAGGCGTATCGCCGAGGTCGTGACAGACCTCCACGCCGCGTCGCGCCAGTCCCGCAGCGAGCTTGTGTTGAAAGGATGTCACCCCGCCAATATTGGCGGCCTTGGGGATAATACAAATTCGTGGCACGAGGCGATTATACCGCCGAGTAGGCTTTTCGAAGAACCTGCGGTCGGTAGAGCCTGTCTCACAAGCGCCGTTTTGCCGATCAGGCCTTCGGTGGAGACGGCTATGGCTGAAGTTTGCCAGCCGTTACGCCCGAGTAGGCCTGCCTGCCGCGCCAGCGGCGCAGGCAGGCCTTCGGCAGTCAAGGATGGCTTCGTGGTTCAGTCCTCTGGCGGACAATCTCGAA
>JBDRTP010000418.1:0-5671 GCA_043823965.1 Chloroflexota bacterium | reverse complement strand
GTTTGACGTTTGACGTTTGACGCCTTACGTTTGACGCTTTACGAAATCTTTCTCCCCCGCCTCCAAATGTTCAGCAATTAGCAATACTACCTTTCCTCCGGTAAACGATTGCAGAAACGCACCGGCGGCCTGTCCCTCGGGAGATGCCATGGCCGCTTCCAACGCTTCTTTTGAATCAAACAACAACTCGTGGATGAGTGCAATCCCGCCTTCGGGCTTGCCGAAGAGCCTTTGCGCCACCCGGCTGACGGTCTCGCGGCGCAGCCCGGGCATCTTCTCTGCCAAGCCGAGGAATTTCTGCCAGCCCAATTGAAAGGCTTGCTCATTATGGTAGGTGACTGCCCTACCATTTTCAGGCGATTCAAAGAGAATGATGAGTTTGTGCATTACTTTCTCCGTATGCGTGGCAGCCAGGCCGGAACGCGGCGGCTGTATGCCTCCCACTCCGCCGGAAATTCTGCGGCCAGCGCCTGCTCCTCACGCCGGGCGCGGACGACCAGGCCGAACATATTCGTGGCAAAAAAGGCCATAGCCCAGGTTTTGTAGATCAATAGTGCACCGAAACCAACAATAATCACTGCCGTGGAGATGTGGAAGCGGTCCACGATCCAGGAATAGTAGCGCTGAAGATCAAAGAGCCGGACCCAGGTCCGGTAGGTCTCCATTGCTAAAGCTTCTTCCTGCGGCTCGAAGTTGATCAGTCCGCGCCCCCAGGGAAAGTTCGTAAATGCACACCATTCCGCCGAGATGAGTGGGGAGTGATAGCGATTTTGGGGCAAAGTTTGGATGGCATATTTATATTATATGCTCCTTTTTATGGTATGATTTTCCCATCCCACACAGGTAACCTCATGGAAGATAACAAAATCAGCATCATCGAAGGCCCGCCACCCATTTTTGAACCAGCCCAAGACGGCTGGGCGTTAGGTCTGGGCGAAGGCCCACACCTCGGCTTTAGCGCAATCACTCACCTGCGCACCTACAACGGCCCGGCGTTGGTCGAGCGTTGTTACCGCGCCTGGCATAACAAATCCCCCATCCACTTGCATTTCCGCAACGGCCTGGGATTGGAAGAACATGCCCCCATTTTTGCAGCCCGTTCGGTGGAGACACCCGAAGGCCAGGTATTGCTGCTCTGGGTGAATCTGGATCGGGAAAAAGTACAATTCGAGCTGGACCCCGGCAACGACGAAGGCGCAGAAGACGAGAATTAACGTGGCAAACGTCCTTTCCGACTTGCAGTCCGGCGTGCTGACACTCACGCTCGGCCGGCCGCCGGTCAATGCTCTTGATCTGAAGACGATCGCCGAATTGCAGGCTGCTTTCAATGCGGCTGCTCGCAATAAAAGCGTGCGCTGTGTCGTCTTGACCGGCTCGGGCGCGACCTTTTGCGCCGGTCACGATGTGACCGAAATGCTGGCGGCGCGCGGCGAGGAGATATCCTACCGCGCCCACCTGCAAGCGACGTATAACCCCCTGATTCTGCAAATCCGCCAAATCGAGAAGCCGGTCGTGGCAGCCATCAACGGGCCGGTGGCCGGGGCCGGGTTGGGCATCGCATTGGCCTGCGATATACGTCTGATGGCCGATTCCGCCAGATTCACAGTTGGTTTTTCGGGCATCGGGCTTTCGCTTGATTCGGGCGTCTCGCTCCTGCTGCCCGCGCTGATCGGCCTGGGACGGGCAACGGAGTTTGCATTCTCCAACGCCGCTATCTCCGCCGAACAGGCGTTGGAATGGGGACTGGTCAACCGCCTCGTCCGCTCGGCAGACCTGGAGTCCGAGACTGCCGTGCTGGCTGCTGGGCTGGCGGCTGGGCCGGTGAGTACGTTTGGGCTGATCAAACGGAGCTTCAATCGCGCTGTTTTGTCCAATTTAGAAGATGCACTGGATTACGAAGCCCACATGCAGGAGGTCGCAAGCACGCGCAGCGAGCATCGCGAAGGCGTGGCGGCCTTCCTCGAAAAACGCCCGGCAAAGTTCAGTTAGTTTGAAACGCGAAGGCGCGAGGTCGCTAAGATTTTCATCAGCCTGCGAAGACTAGCCACCGGACAGTTACAATTCTTGGGACGCGGACGAGCGCAGAAGAACGCGAAAAGTAACTACTCAGCCATAGATACGGCGATGATTAAATGCCGCATGGAAATTGACTTCGCGAGGCAGCGCAATAGACCGCAATCGCTCGATCTCTTCAAAAGGAGAACATAGGATGAACCGCTTTTTCCAAGACAAAGTCGCCATCATCACCGGCGCGTCCAGCGGCATCGGGCGCGCAACGGCGCTGGCGCTCGCCAGAGAGGGCGCGCGAGTCGCCCTGGCCTCGCGCAACGAGTCGGCCATGCGCGAAGCCGCCGGCGCTATCGCCCAGATGGGCGGCGAGTCGCTCGTCGCGCGCGCCGATGTGACACAGAAGGATCAAGTGGATCGTCTTGTTTCCGAAACGCTGAAAAAGTGGGGCCGCGTGGACATCGTGGTCGCCAATGCCGGCGATTACATCCGCCGCCCCATTATCGAATTAACCATCGCCGACCTTGAGCGGTCAATGGCCGTCAACTTCTACGGCGCCATGTATCTGGTGTTGGCCGCCCTGCCGCACATGCGCGAGCGGCGGAGCGGGTACATTGTTTTGGTCAGCACGATGGACTCAAAGAAAGGCCTGCCGCTCGACGGGCCGTACGTGGCGGCCAAGTTCGCCATGACCGGCATCGGCGACGTGATGCGGCAGGAATTACGCCAGCACGGCATCGCCGTCAGCACCATCCTGCCCGGCCGCGTGGACACACCGATGATCGCCCAACTCCGTGTGCCGTGGATTTCGCCCAAGATTCCGGCGGAGGCGGTCGCCCGCGCCATCCTGCGCGCCATCCGCCGCCGCCAGCCGGAAGTGATCGTTCCGCCGTTCGCGGCGCTGCTAAAATACTTTCACACCCTCTCGCCCCATCTCAGCGATTGGGGCGTCAAGTTCTTTCATCTCGAAGGTTGGGAGTCGTAAGCGATGACGATTGCCGTGCGCCATTCAACAGTAGACAAACCGCTTCACGACTGGCTTCATCGCGTCAACGCGGCCTGGGTGACGGGGCCGTCCACTCCGCTGCTGGATCGCCTGCTGCCCGAACTGCTCGACTGTTTCCGCCGCGAGGGCCATCTCGTGCAGGATGCGCCTGGCGATCAAACCGAGATTCTCCTGACGACCGCTCCTTTCCTCGAGCCGCTCAACTGGCGCGACTCGGTCATGTTTACGGGACGCCGCCGATTCAACCTCAAACATACGCCGACGACCTTCACCTTCATGCAGGCGACGCCGACACAGTTTCAGGACGCGCTCGACCGCTTTGAAGAAATCTTGCGGCCCGCTTCGCCGACCCCCGATGATTTTGTGTTTCCCGGACTGGCCGCCAGCGCATACCATACGCTCTACGAGCAGGGCAAGCGCGGCGGGCCGATCATGGCTTTGCTGCGCGTGCTGCAGGCGCAGAGCAAAAGCATCCGCATTGTGCTGGTCGTCGGCGACGACACCCCGCTGGTTGCCTATCATTTTGATCTCGTCGGCTCGTATCCGCGCTCCAATGGATCGAATCCCGACGCGTTTTATACGGACATCGTGCGCCGCATGGTCACGGCCGTTTGCACGCACGAAGTTACCCGGCACGAGGTGAGCGGCGAACCGATTCCGCGCGCGGTGTGGGACAGGCTGAGCACGCCGAAGGCGATGCAGTCCGCCGCCCGCCAGCTCGGCCAGCGCGGATTTTTCGCCGAGATGATCCGCATCGCCGAACTGGTGAATGTTCCCGCCATTGCCGACACCGTTTCCAGCCAGTACAGCGAAGGCTGCTTTGCCACGTGGGATGCGGAACTCGGCGCGCTCGTCGCCACCATTACCGGCAGCGCGCGCCCTGTAGACAAAGGCAACATCACCGAAGACGATCTGGCCGTGATCGTCGGCGTCCGGCCGGACGGCCTGGGCGCGCGTGTGCGGCGCGTCGAAGGCAAAGCCAATCACTCGCCGTCCTCGGAAGCGGTGGAAATGATGAGCATGGACGGCCGCCTGCCGAAAATCAATTTGGGATCGGAATGGGGCGTGAGCGCGCAGGTTCCGGTCGTGCGCTCAAAACTGCATGGGCATCGCGGTATCGCGGCTTACGATCCGCGTTACGTCGAATACACGCCGCTCGACGAGCCGTATTATCACTACCTCGTTTCGTGCGCCACCGAGGCGCAGGCGCGGGGAATCATGCAGGCCTTTGCGCGTTGCGAATGTTTGCGAAACCCGGACGACCCGCGCCAGTTGGCGTTCACCGTACTGCCCGGGCACGGCTGCCTGATTGTCGAGAAGTGGACGCCAGGCACTGTGCCCTTCCATACCATTTTGGAGGCGATGGATCGCGGCCATATTGTGGTGGAGAACCGCGTGCCGCAGGGGCCAATGGACTATGCGCCCGGCTCCGGCGAGATATTGACTCTGCGCGAATGACAACCGCACAGTGGTTTAAGCAGAACCGCCGACTGCTCCGAGTCGGCGCGCCCTTCGACAACAACTTGGCCGAACGGTAACTGCTCAGGCTGCGCGGGTAAACAGCCCAGTAAATCCGCAGAGGTCGCAGATGGCCACAGATTTTCTTCTGCGAAAATCTGCGTAATCTGCGGATAAACAGACGGGGCTGAGTAGCTACCGCGAAAAAAAACACTTTATTAAACAAATATTATGGATTTCGAAGCCGTTATCGGACTGGAAGTACACGCCGAACTCGCGACCCAATCCAAGATGTTCTGCGCCTGCCCTGTGGTGGATACCACCCAGGCCGAGCCGAACAGCGCCGTCTGCCAGGTGTGTTCAGGCATGCCCGGCACGCTGCCGGTGCTCAACCAGAAGGCGGTCGAGTACGGCCTGCGCGTGGCCCTGGCGCTGGATTGCCAGATCGCCCCGCTCAGCATCTTCGCCCGCAAGAATTATTTCTACCCCGACCTGCCCAAAGGCTACCAGATCTCCCAGTACGAACAACCGTTGGCACGCAATGGACGGATGACTATCGTAACCTCGCGGGGGGAGAAGGTCATCCGCATCCGCCGCGTGCACCTGGAAGAGGACACCGGCAAGCTGACTCACGTCAGCCGCAACGGTCAGGCGTACACGCTCGTGGACCTGAACCGGGCCGGCGTACCCTTGCTGGAGATCGTCACCGAGCCGGATTTCCGCTCCGGCGAGGAAGTACGCGCCTATGCCGAGTCGCTGCGCACCACATTGCGTTACCTGGGCGTCAACTCCGGCGACATGCAGAAGGGTGTGCTGCGTATCGAGCCTAACATTTCGTTGCGGCCGGCTGTCGCGGCGGGTTTGAAACCTGCCCTGCTTGGCACGCGCGTCGAAGTCAAGAATTTGAACAGTTTCCGCGCCCTGGAACGCGCCGTGGCTTACCAGATCCAGCACCAGGCTGAATTGTTAAAGGCGGGGAAAGCCGTGAAGCAGGTGACCCTGGGCTGGGATGAGGCGAAAGAAGTGACCGTTGTCCAGCGCGTCAAAGAGGGCGAGGACGACTACCGCTACTTCCCCGAACCAGACCTCCCGCCGCTCGCGGTGGACGCGGGCTGGATCGCCAAAGTCCGCCAATCCCTGCCCGAGCTGCCCTATGCCCGTTTCCAGCGCTTACGGGAGCAGTATGGAATAAGTCATTAC
>JBDRTP010000417.1:0-11585 GCA_043823965.1 Chloroflexota bacterium | reverse complement strand
CCTTGTTCAGCCTGGAAGTGCTCCCACGTTGAGCTAACCACAAAGTCACCAAGGCACAAAAGCTTTATCGTTTTCTTGGCGGCTTTGTGTCTTGGTGGTTCTGTGCCCGTACTCGAACTGCGGTACAATTTAGTTCTCAATTGCCAATCGCCAATCGTAAATCGTAAATCGAAGAGTTCCCATGCCCCTTGACCTGACCCGCATCCGCGCCCTGTGTTTCGACGTAGATGGCACGCTCAGCGACACCGACGACCTGTTCGTCGAAAAACTGGCTCGCATCTTTCAGCCCTTGCACTTTCTATTTCCCAAGAAAAACGTGAAGCACGTTGCCCGGCGCGTCGTGATGGCCACCGAAGCGCCCGCCAACTTCCTGATCGGCCTGCCGGACGTCATTGGCCTGGATGATGAATTAATCGTGTTCATTGATCTCGCCTATCGGAGGCTGGGCCATACGCCAAAGAAAAACTTCTTGCTCATCCCCGGCGTGAAAGAAATGCTGTGGGAACTCAGCCAACGCTACCCGCTGGCGGTGATCAGCGCCCGGGATGGCCGGACGACAAACCTTTTTCTCGAACAATTCGATCTGCTGCCGCTTTTCAAGTGCATTGCCACCGCCCAAACCTGCAAGCACACCAAACCCTTCCCGGACCCGATCCTGTGGGCCGCGGAAAAAATGGATGTCCCGCCTGAGGCCTGTCTGATGATCGGTGATACGACTGTAGACATCCGCGCCGGGAAGGCCGCCGGTGCACAGACTATCGGCGTGTTATGCGGATTTGGCGAAGAAGAGGAACTCCGCCGCCGGGGCGCGGATTTGATCCTGACATCAACTGCGGAACTATCCGAGGCATTATCCTGGAAGCAAGAAGGAACCCGTTTTCTCTGAGAAAACGGGTTCCTGGCGACCTCATCTCAGTTGCCCGCAACCAATCCATCGTCTCGGCGTATACTCTGTAGAATTCAAAATGAATAGACGCCGTTCCCGGCAGCTAAAGTATGTCTCCTCAGGAGGTTCCCCATGTTCCGTAAGCTTTTTCCCGCCATGCTAATCCTGGCGTTGCTCGTCACCGCCTGCGATCTGCCCTTCAGCCTGCCCATCACCATCACCACCGGCCCAACTGTGACGGACGAGATCAGCATCCCCCTGCCCGACTCGGCCAGGCCGGCCAATTTAACCCTGGCCTTCGGCGCGGGCACGCTCTCACTATCTCCTGGCTCGAACGCCCTGGTCTCCGGCACTGCTACCTATAACATCCCTGATTTTAAGCCCGACGTGACCGTGACCGGCAGTTCCGTCCGCGTGGAGCAGGGGAATTATAAACTGACGGGTATTCCTGACTTTTCTAACATCAAGAACGAATGGGAGCTCCAGCTTGGCGCCGCGCCGATGGATCTAACCATCGAAGCCGGGGCGTATAAGGCCGATTACGAGTTCGGCGGGCTTGCGCTCACCAACCTGACGGTCAAGGACGGCGCATCCGCGGTCAAGCTGGCCTTCTCGGCCCCCAACAAAGCCGAGATGGGCATGCTGCGCTATGAAACGGGCGCCTCCAACGTGACCCTGTCCGGCCTGGCCAACGCGAACTTCGCCATGCTGAAATTCAACAGCGGGGCCGGTAATTACACGCTGGATTTCTCAGGTGGATTAATGCGGGACGCCAGCGTGAGCGTCGAGACCGGCATCAGCAATATGACCCTGGTCATCCCGGCCGGTGTCCCGGTCCAGTTGACCGTGGAAAGCGGCCTCTCGAACGTCAACGTTCCCGAAGGGTGGGCCAAGAATGGGAACATCTACACCCAGAGCGGCTCCGGCCCGGCGCTGACCATCATTGTCGAGATCGGCGCCGGCAATCTGACCATCAGCCGCTGATAAACCACGTTCCGGATACTCTACGATACAATCTTTCTCGCAGATCCTTTTCTAGCCACCTGACACTTTGGAATAGGACACGGACACCTGCACTTGCGCCAGGTGCAAGTGTGAACGCGGAAAAACGCGGAACTTCTTTTCTAAAACGGCAAAAAAACCGTTCTTTTCCGTGCTCGTCGGCGCTCGCCTGCACTCGTTCTTCGCGAAGCACCCTGCGGGTTGAGTGTCCGCGTCCCATTTTTGAAACTGTCAGGTGGCTAGATCCTTTTTTGAAACGCGAATACTCTCCGAGTACGATGTGACGCTAATGAGCAAATGACGCGAATAAATCCTTGAAAATTCGCGTCATTCGCCTATTCGCGAAATTTGCGTTGAGAATTGGTACGGTAGAAAAAAATGGGGCTAAATCTTACTCCGGCAATATCCTGTAATACACCTGAGGAGATTTTCGGTCTACAACCCGCTCGGCAGCCAGCGCCAGGCGCAGAAGCGTCGCTTCCTGCCAGGCGCGGCCCATGGCTTGCATTCCAAGGGGGAGGCTGGCTTCGTTGTAACCCACCGGGAAAGAAATGGCCGGCAATCCGGCCAGGTTGGCTGGCGTGGCGAAACGCATGATCTCGACCAGGGTCGAGAGATCCGATTCGCCCTCCGGTAAGGCAGCCTTGGGGATGAGGGGCGCGGGCAGGGCAGTGGCCGGGGTAAGGATCACATCCACCTGTTCCAGGGCGTGGGCGAAGTTGGCGATCAGGCAGGTGCGCACCCGCTGGGCCTGGACGTAATCCATCGTGGTGAAGGCGCGCGCCAATGCCAGGTTGATGCGCACGTCCGCGCCATGCTCACGATAATGCTCTGCATAAGTACGATCCAGCGCCTGCGCCATCTCACCGGCAATCGTGATGGTATGCGCCACGCGCCCGGACTCCAGGTCTGGGATGACAATCTCGCGCAATTCAGCGCCCATGCTCTCGAACTTTTGGAGCATGGCTTCGCAGGCCGAGACCATGTCGGCGAATGGGGCGAGTGCAGTTGCTGGTGGAAGTGTTGCCGAGTAGGCCTTCGGCAGCGGGTGCAGCGCATGTTGAGCGAAGCAGACCAGGAGCGCTATGCGGAAGCGTTTGCGCCGTATCTCAAAGCAGTATGTGTATCACCTGAAGGGCGAAGAAACGGGGACACATTTGCAACGGATCGGCGAGTTGATGTAGCGTTTGTTGGTCGAGTTGAAGGTGGGCTATGCCTCCGAGCCGAATAGCATCCCCTTTGGGGACAGCACGCCATCCGGCACGATCACCGCCGCGCGGACTCGGCCTGCCGCGCCACCACGCGCGCAAATTGCTTTTGCTCATAAACGTCTCGCAGGTTGGCACGAAATGGCTCGCGGGTTCGATAAAAGATACGAGACGCCTTAATCATCGAAAAAATCCGGCGGCCCAATTCCGGCCAGAAAATTGAAATTTCCTTCCCCGGCAGTGCGCGTCAGCGTGTTGAGAATGGATTTGATTTTACGCTCGTCATCATAAGGGCCGGACATATAGAACGGTCTGCCGTCTTTGCCAAATTTAACCTTGTGCTTGCGGGGGTGAACTTCCGGCGGGTCGAGGACCTGGTCGGCCATTTGCGCGGTGAAATCGGGGTGAGGCTGAAAGCCATAGCGGGCGGCGTATTCCATCCCACCGTAAACGATTTCGTGGGCAAGTTCGACCGGGCATTTTTCCGGCGCGCCGCTGCACATGCGCGGCAGTTCGCGCTCAAATTTATTCAGGGGAATATCCGCATTGACGTAAGCGTCTTTAATCCCCAGGCAGTAAAGATCCACCAGGTAAACGCCAAAGATGACTTTATCGGGTGACTGCTCGCGGGCAATGACGACGGGCGTGATGCCGCCTTCTTTCCAATCCGCATTCACCCAGCAACCCAGAATAGGATATTCCCGGGCGTGTTGAAGATAATCGCGCGGGCTAATGTTTTTCAACGGGCGTATGCGCGAGATGGGGATTTGTTGATTAATTTTCGGCGGGCGGGGTTTCTTATCCTTCTTGTGTTTATCGGTCATTTTGATTACTCATCTTCCATGATTTTCAGCATATTATAAAGGCGCGTGAAGGCTTTGCGCGCTTTGCGCGCCGCTGGCGCAAGATCGGAGTTTGTTGCTACTGCGAGCGCCAGTTCCATGCCGGCGCGCGCAAGAGCAAGCGCAGAATTTTGAAGCGAATCATTGCCCTTGACTTTCGCCATCGCTTCGGCGAGTTCTTCGAGTTGCGGAGCGATTTCTTTCTTCGGCTTGGATTTTGGGGAGGCTTGGGATGCCGCGTCAGGCTCCAACGTGGTAATGATACGCTCTTTGTGTTTGGCGACCGTGTAATCGTAATTGAGATTTGAACGGATGCCGCTGCCGAAATGAATGCTGTATCCCTGTAGTAAGCCGTCGTAGATGATCTGTCCCTTGAACGGAAGAAGAACGGCCTCCACCATCTGCGGCAGCGCATAGGACGGGATGACTTCATCCAGCGGGTCCAGGATTCCATGCACTGCATAGACCCGCTCATCCTTGATGAATATTGACCCCTTTTTCAAATGGCGCAGTACAAAGAAAGAGCCTTTGATAAAACCCGTCCATCTTCGGACGATTTCAAGTTCATCGTCGGGGAACGCGTCTGGATTTTCCCGCGCGTAGTCTTCGATGAGTTCAGGGTGTTCCCAGAGGGCGTTGCGCGCTTTGAGTTTCTTTTCGGTGGGGAGATTGGCATATTCCTCCCGCGATGAGATTTCCTTGTAAAAACCGAGTTTCTGATTGACGTAGTATTGCAGACTCCACATCAATTTGAAGAAAAGTTTAGCGTCTTCAGAAGGGAGGATCATGGGATGGGGTTCCTTTCGAGGGTTATTATTCTTCGCTTGCAGGGCGCGGTAGAGGTGAATTGGCGCATCATTCGACAAGCTCCGCGCGACGTCTGCCGTGTGGACTCCGAGCCTCGAACGGCGAGTCCCCTACGGGGATGATATGCCGCGCCCGCCGAAGGTCCCCGAAGGGGGCAGGGACTCGCGAGGCTCAAACGCCGAGCGCCGCACAACCGCCGCGAATTGTGCCGAAGACCTGAGTGGATATCATACCCGTAGGGTACTCGCCCGCACGCGCCCGCAATTTTGCATCAACCATCCGAAGGGATATTACATACCATAAAGCGTTTCGGGAGCAATATCCGCCCCGTTCGGCCATTGAATGGTATCGCTTTCGCGGTTAACAAAAACATTTTTAAAGTAGTCAAGGTTTTTCAATGGCAAAAATATTGGCCTTTTTTCAGACAAAACTTTGTTCTTAAAGTCAACGACTTTTTCTGTGTTGTCATTGAACCGAAGCCAGATTTGGTAATCTTTCACATATTTTGCGTCTACTACCCAGACCATAGGAAACCTCCTATTCGAGCGGGGCGATTTTGGAAAATTCGCCAGTTGTTTGCAGGCTGTTCCAATTGTGCAATAATTCCTCGCGATGCTCATTCGCCCATTCCAAAACCAGGGACAATGCGCGCTTTTGAATATGACCATCCATCACTTTGAGTTCGTTGATGGATATTACGGCGCGGTCTTCATTGTACTTCGCATGAAAATGCGGCGGATTATGTTCGTCGAAGTACATGAAGATGATGATCCCAAAAAAGCGGCTTATCTCTGGCATTTTGTATTCATTCCTTTCAGCAACAATTATACGGCATAATTTTATCCATGAAACGCCTCCGCCAACCGTTCGCAAAAGCTCTGGTCAAGCAACCCCTGAAACAACCCCTCCCCCTGCCGCGCGGACTCGCCCGCACACCCCCGCAGGGACTCGATGTCTCGACACCTTCGGGCGACACACTGCCCGCCGCACAACCACCGCGAAACTCATCACATCGGGTATGCTTCCATTCCTGCTTTCATCGCGCCTTCTATTGTGCCATTCACATAGCCTGCGCCTGGGAACATCCATTCATTGGGATCATAGAAGTTGCGCGAATGCCGATAGATGGCAAAACCCCAATTGTCCATTTTTCCGTTCCAGGTGAGGCGGCAAATTTCGGATGGACGCCCACGGTCTGTTCGGTCAAGGTAAAGGAACTTGCCTCTAAATCTCGCCGCAAACCCGCGTTTTGTTTTGCCAAACATAGCGGTCAAAATAGGATGTTGTTCCCCTTTGAAAGTTTTGGTGTTGAACTCATCAACGATTTTCAGGACTTCTACCTGTATTTCGGGAGGGATGGATTGTTTTTTGGGCATATTTATCTCCTGAAATTTTCACTCAACATGGACTGAAACAGCCCCTCCCCCTGCCGCGCGGACTCGCCCGCTCGCGCCCGCAGGGACTCAACCCGCCACACGACCGCCGCGAATCTATTTTCCGCGTAACTTTGCCAGCGCTTCATTGACTTCTTTCCCTTTTTGCTCAATGATATCGAGCAATTCTTCGGGCGAGCGTAAATCTTCATCCTGCTTGGCGTTTGGATTAACTGCTTTGAGATCATAGCCGCGTGCTTCGATTTCTTCACGCGTCAGTGTCCAGCTTCGTTCGGAATCAGCGCGGGAAGGGAGAAGTTTGAAGAAGTCATCAAATCGGTCGGATGTGAGCGGGGTCTTCTTGCCGACTTTGATATCCGATAAATCGTAGTACCAGATTTTTTCGGTGGGCTTGCCTTTGGTGAAAAAGATCAAATTGGTTTTGACGCCTGCGCCCGCGGCAGTAAAAACTCCGCCCGGCAAGCTGACAATTGCCCACACGTCGCAATCATCGAGCAGTTTGCGTTTGGTTTGGACAAAGGCTGTTTCGTTGGTGCGAAACAGGACACCTTCATCAAGAACGATGCCGCATATGCCTTTTGGTTTCAGGCTGTCAATCACATGTTGTAAAAACAGAATCTGTGTCGCGCCTGTTTTATAGGCAAATCGGGTTTGCGCTTCCTTGCCCTCTTTGCCGCCAAAGGGCGGATTGGTGAGTATGACATCGAATAGGGACGGCGCGCCTTGAAACAAGCCGCCGAAAGTTTCCTGGCCTGTCAGTGTGTTACCATGCCAAAGATGCGGTTCATCGATGCCGTGCAACATAAGATTGGCAAGCGCAATGGGATAGATCAGGTTTTCTTTTTCACGCCCGTAAAACGTGGAGCGCTTGAGGGTTTCGATTTGATCGGGTGTAATCGTATCCTTGAGTTCGGCGTTCATGAACTCATAGGCTTGGGCAAGGAATCCGCCTGTACCACAACCAGGGTCGTAGACCGTTTGATTGATTTTGGGATTAACGGCGCGCACCATCGTGCGGATGACTTCGCGCGGGGTGAAGAATTGACCGCCATCGTTGCCCTTCTCGCCCATCTTGAGCAGGAGACCTTCGTACACCTGCGAAAGAGCGAAAATGTGTGTGGTGTCAATATTCTCGTAGCAGATTTCATGAACCTTATCCAGCACATCCAGAAAATTCTTTTCGGTATCCACACGGACGCGCTCGACGCCTGACAAAATCTCGCTGATAACTTTCTGGCGCGAGGTGGCGTTGGGACGTTCGCGCAAGCCTTTGAGATACAGGAGTAATTCGCCGTTCACAAACCCGAAGAATGCGCCTAATGCGCCGTTCTGCAATTCGACCCGTTTTTTCCCAGCGGGATCTGCCCAATCCTGCCAGCGATACGGGGATTTGAGCGAGGGCGTAAACTTCACACCCACCGCTTCGGCTTGCTCGGCTTCCAACATCTCGCGATCATCGAGGATGCGCAGGAAGAGAACCCACGTAAGTTCGGGAACGTATTGCAACGCGCCCGCGCAATTGGAACGGCGCAGGATGTTGCAGATGCCCCAGACGTATGAATCGAGACTTGCTTGGGTGGAGAATTTTCGGGAATTTCCGTTTGGGTTGTTTGATTTTGGCATGGTTATTGACGATTGACAATAAAATGTTTGCGGCTATAATATAGACAGCCTGCCCCGTATGAATGTCGACTCTCATGTCGTCGAAGGGTATCCTTCTTAGTACGATGGCGGGCTGATTTTATTCTCGGGGGTCAATGGATTTTTATCCGTATAGTAGTTTTGATTATTCTTGTAACGGCTTGGATCGTATAAATCCATCACCCGCGATATTTTATCGAGAACAAAATTGTAATACCTTGTTTCGCCGCGCTCAAAAACGCGCTGAACCGCCCAACATAGGTAATCCGCAACAGTGAGAAGCGGTTCGTTGCGCGGATTTTGCACGTTGAATACGATGCACGTCTTAATTGGCCTTTCAGGTTTGCGCTTCAAAAACCGCATCGCGGCTTTATCAAGTCCCATTTGCAGAACCGCGTTACGCGTAGTGCCGCCGCGCTGGGCAATGTTCAGGATCAAATTGTCGCCCGCTTGTAATTTGTTCTTCAGCAGGTGGGACAACATGTCTGCGTAAAATTCGGCTTCGCGGTTATTGTGCTTGCGCGCAAACAGGACGGGGAGCTTTCGCCCCACAGCGGCTTCAAAACTGATGTCCAAAGAACTGATGTACTCGTAGAAAACCTTGCGTGCTTCGTGTGTATCGTCAGTAGCGTGGAAAAAATATCCGCCTGGCTGGGTTTTCTTCTTTAGAATGCTCGCAATATCCTTGAGATATTTGTCGTTGGCAACTTCATCCTGCAAGCGGCGTATTTCCTGGCGGATTGGTTCCAGCGGTGTATTGAATTTGACCATGCCCATGATAAAGGATAAGGAAACGCCAGGGTGTACGCCGATGATTGGCGTACGTCCCTTTCCGTAAAAAGACATATCCCCCGCTTCATCCAAAAAGCTGTGACGAATGTGGGGCGGAACTTTTTCTTTGGGTTCATTCGTCATTACAATCCTCCGCGAAACGCCTCCCGCAGCAGGGACGCGGGCAGACGGTTGATTTCGGCAAGTTGCTCTTCCGCCGCCTTGCGCGCTGACTCGACCGCGGCCATCTGCTCATTCAGCCACTTCGCAATCCGCCGCTGTTCGTCCAGTGGAGGAAGGGGAATTTCAAGGGCAAAGAGTTTATCGGTTTTTACAGCGCTTTGACCAATCCAACGATTGCAGATATTCGAAAAGGTCTTGGCTTGCCATTGGGAAATCAACCAAAATGTTACAAAGCCAGGGTCAGCTAAATCAGGCTTTACACGTAAGCGAGTGAAATGGTTGCTATAAACAATTGGCTCATCACGTACCAGGAATAAAGCAGATTTTCCGACCAACTCCGTGCTGTTTGTGTTATTGAAAACAATATCACCAGGCTTAAGACTGTATCTCTCAATAGCAGCATCTTCGGCTGGTACGCGTAAAAATTCTTCCCAAACCAAGTTGCCGCGTGTATCTACGTTATTCATCCGCAATTGAATGACACCTTTGGGGTCGCGCTGACCACTTGCGAAGCCAGGTTGTGATTCAGCGATAACATCACCAAACTTTACCCATTGCCAACCTTCAGGCAAAGAGCGTTCGCTTGTTTTGGTTTGTGCCTTAGCAGTGTGACTCATAATCAAAAGGGAAGCGAGATAATGCGAATCGTGAATCCAAACTCAAAATAACGGAACCAATTGTCGGCTAATAAAGAAGCAATCGTTCTCATGCGGCGAATAACCGCACCTTCGTCTCGCGCAAAATATCGGCGGGGCGTCCAAATGCGCGCAGGGAATCCAATCCGCCTGCTTTTGTCACTTCGGGTGTTTCAAAGATGTGCAGGTTCTCCAATACTTCGGTGCCAGCCCGCCCAAATTGCAGGGCGAGGGCGCGCAGGGTCTCGGCGCTTTTGATGGGCATCTGCTTGAGCCATGCGGCGTGCTTGTAGGTAAATGCCGCGCTACGTTCCAACCGCGTACGAGGTAAAAGGCCATAGCCCATTTCGGCAAGAATATCGTAGAGATCGTAGGCGTCCATTTGTTCGAGCGAGCGCACGAGCAAAGCCGAACGCACGCCATCGGGCAGGGAAGCCAGCAACTCGCGGCGCGTTTCGGGGTCCACCCACAAAGCGCGGAAGGAATCGAGCGTGGGCGCTTTTTCGATGAGACGGCGAGTGAGACGTTCCTTGTATTCCTCCACTGTCACAGGCATGGCTTTGCCATCCACCATCGTGAGAATGCTGTGTCCTGCTTCGGTGATGGTCACGTCGAAGCCTTCCACTTGAATGGGCGGGGTGAACGGTTTGGGCGTGGGCGTGAATTCGCCAGGCTCAGGAGTTTCGCTAAAGTGCGAGAGAAATTCCTTACCGAACAGGCGGCTGGCGTCTGTGTAATCGTAGACGCGGAACATCAATTTGCCCGTAGGCGGATTCAGACGCGTCCCGCGCCCGACCATTTGATAAAAGGCAATCGGTGAGCGCACGTATTTGAAGAAGACGATGTTTTCGACCACGGGGACATCCACGCCTGTGCTGAGCAAGTCCACGGTAGTGGCGATGAAGTAACTGCGCGAGGAACCGCGCAGGTCGGGCAGTTGGTCGTTGCCCGAACTGGCGGCAGTGCATTTGAAGGCGAAATCAGGTAAGGGCTTGTGCTCATTTTCGGCGCACCATTGCGCGTACAAGTTGCCCATCTCAATTGCAACCTTATCGGCGTGACTGTCGCCCGCGCAAAAGATGATGGTCTTTTGTTCAGGGCCGCCCGTGCGCAGGAGCAAGTTGAACAAATCCTTGCACATGCTTTCAACGCGGTCTGGCATTTGCAGTTGCTTTTCAAAAGAACCCGCGTCGTACCGCCTGGCGAGTTTTTTGTAATCCACCTTTTCGCCTGTCAACGCGTTCGTAACATCCTTTTGCTTCAAATCAGGTTGTTGGACGCCCGTTTCCACTTCGGGCTGTGTCTTGTGGTCGAGGAAGATATTGCGTTGGATCACTTCGCAGGCGGCAAGATAGCCATCGTCCATGCCTTGCGACATTTCGTATTCATAGACAGGCTCGCCGAAATAGTGAAGGTTGTCGGCGGTGATTTTCTGGTCATCAGGAAATTCGCCCCAATCCACACCTGTCAACTGGCGCGGCGTGGCGGTCAGTCCGATTTGCACCGCGTTCGGGTTGCGCTTCAACACCAATGACCATTTGCCCCATGCCGAGCGATGACACTCGTCAATGACGATATGGGAGAAATAATTTTCGGGATAATTGGCGGTCAGGAAATTGGCATCGGCTTCGTCGGAGTCAATGTCCAGCGTCTGGTATGTGGCGATCAGGATGCGCGCATTCTTCTGCGGATTCCCGCCGCTTACCTCCGCCGCATCTGCACCAAAGACATTCTGGAACGCGGCCAATCCCTGATTACGGAGTTCGTCGCGGTCACAAATGAATAAAGCTTTTTTCAACTGACCCGCGTCCGCAATTCGTTTGAGCAGGTTGACCGCGATAAATGTTTTACCCGAGCCTGTGGCCAATGCCAGCAAAGCCTTCTTCTCTCCCCTTGCGATCTTCTCGAACACGGCGCGGATGGCCGCGTCCTGATAATAGCGCCGCGTCGCTTCGCCGCCTGAATAGCGGGCGAGCAAAGGTTTCGCCAATTCGGATTCGAGCGAAAAGCCCATCCCTTTTTCATACGCGGCACGCAATTCCTCGGGCGTGGGGAACTCGGTTATCGGGCGCGGTCTGCTCGTGGTGAAGGTAAAGTTTTCGTACAGAACGAATTTATGACCATTCGTCGAGATCACAAACGGCACATTCACGCGCTTGCTGACCCCATAAACTTTCGCTTGTTCCAATCCATGTTCGGGAGGCAGGTGTTCGGCT
>JBDRTP010000416.1:0-21197 GCA_043823965.1 Chloroflexota bacterium | reverse complement strand
GTGATAATTTTTTCCACGCTGTACTGGATGGTCTCCAGACGCGCCAGCGAGCGCACCTCGTGCACGATCGTGACCGGGTCGGGTAAGACCGTAGGGGTTGGGTGCAGAAATCCAGCAATCTGCGTGCTCAGGTCGCTGTTGGCTTCTTGCAAAGGTCGGATCGTATTGGTGATGTCTTTGTTGAGGTTGCGGAAGGCGCTGTAAACTGTCCCGATCAGGATAAAAGCAAGAATGACGAGGAGAATTCGAACGGCTGTCTTGTCCATGCTCTGATTATAGCCGAAAATATGGCATAACTCACTTGCCCTATTTTCCGAATCGGGTTATTATCAGACTATCGAATGGGGCATGCTTGCAGCCCCCAAAACACTATTCGAGAGGAGAAGAATTATGAAAAAGCTGTACCTGTTCCTTTCCCTGCTGTTAGTAGCGTCCATGCTGCTGACTGCCTGCGCTCCGAGCGCGACGCCAACGGCGACTGAGCCACCCCCACCGCCCCCACCGCCTCCACCTGCTACTGAGGTTCCCACCGAGCCGCCTCCCCCAGCGCTGGGCACGCCGGAAAACCCATTGATCATGGCCCTGGCGCCTTCCGCCACCTCGCAGGAGCTGATCGCCAGCGGTGAAGCCATTGCCGCGCAGCTCTCCGCCGTGACCGACTACACCATCGTCACCACCGTCCCGACCTCCTACAGCGCGCTGGTGGAAGCCATGGGTGCCGGCAATGCCCACATCGGCTGGCTGCCGCCCTTCGCCTACGTTGTCGCTCACGAGGCGGGCTATGCGGATGTCGGCTTGATCACCATCCGCTTCGGCGCCGATCACTACGGCGCTCAGTACATCGCCCATGTGGATAGCGGCTTCACTTCCTACTTCGATGCCGCCACCAACGCCAATACCGCGGATGCCGCCACCGCCTTGGCGCAGTTCGCTGGGAAGAAGCCCTGCTGGACTGATCCGCTGTCCTCCTCTGGCTACGTCATCCCGTCTGGTTACCTGACCAGTGCGGGCGTGACGGATCTCAAGGCCGCCGCCTTCATCCAGGGGCACACGCAGGTTGCCCGCGCGGTGTACGCCAAGGGCATTTGCGACTTCGGCGCCACCTTCATTGACGCCCGCACATCGTCCTCCCTGCAGGCTGACCTGCCGGATGTCATGGACAAAGTGGTGGTGATCTGGCGCACCGACCTGGTTATCCCGAACGACAACGTCTCCTACGCCAGCAACGTTCCGGATGATGTCCGCGCCACCCTGACCGCGGCTTTCCTGCAGATTATGCAGACTGAGGAAGGCAAGGCTGCCGTCAAGGCCATTTACAATATCGAGGACTTGGCAGAACGTGACGATACTTTCTATGATGAGTTCCGTCTCTACCTGGAAGCCTCCGGTGTGGACGTCACCACTCTGTTCAAGTAACCTTCGCACGACTGGCGAGGGGGAGGAGTGTTCCTCCCCCTCGCCTTTTTTTTCTATGGGAGCGCAGCGAACGCGGTGAGGCTAAGTACTTAGCCCTCCGGCGTTTTTTTGCTCTCCACCCTTATTTCAACGAGGAGGGGCTGTGCTTCGAATTGAAAATCTGACCAAAATTTATCCCACCGGAACGGTTGCGTTGCGCGATGTCAGTTTCGAGGTCAAGGATGGCGAGTTCCTGGTCGTCATCGGCCTTTCCGGTTCGGGCAAATCCACCCTGTTACGCTGTATCAACCGCCTGATTGAACCAACAGAAGGGAGGGTCATCTGGGATGACAGTGACATTACTGCGGCCAGCCCGCGCCAGTTGCTCCACATCCGCCGCCATATTGGCATGGTCTTCCAGCAGTTCAACCTGGTCAAACGCTCCAGCGTGATGACCAACGTGCTGAGCGGGCGGCTGGGCTATGTCAACCCCTGGCTCTCGCTGACGGGCATCTGGCCAACTTCGGAAAAGGACCGCGCCCTGCGCGCCCTGGAGCGCGTCGGGATCGCCGACAAGGCCTATAACCGTGCCGACACCCTTTCTGGCGGGCAGCAGCAGCGGGTGGGGGTGGCGCGTGCCATCATGCAAGAACCACGCCTGCTCCTGGCCGATGAACCCGTCGCCAGCCTCGATCCAGTGCTGGCGCATAGCATCCTGCAATATCTTGAGATGCTCAACAAGACCGACGGCGTCACGGTCATCTGTTCGCTGCATTTCCTCGACCTGGTGCATCGCTACGCCACGCGGGTGGTCGGCCTGAAGGATGGGGTGAAAGTGTTCGAAGACGCACCCAAAGAAATAGACCGCGTCCGCTTCAAGGAAATTTACGGCGAGGAAGCCGAAGAAGTGCGCGCCGCCAGCCTGTAGGCAGAGAGATGTCATGAACGCAAAAACCCCGAAACGCTCTCGATGGCTTGCTGCGCTGTTGTCGTTGTTGATCCCTGGCCTGGGGCAGGCATGGCAGCGCGATGGACAACGCGCCGCCGGCATCTTCCTGGCGGTCGCCTCCGCGCTGGGCGCGGTCGTCTGGTATGGCAAACCCATCTGGTATGTTGCCCTGGCTGCCTTGTGGCTGTGGAATGTGTGGGATGCCTATCGCCTGCCACGCGGCGCGTCGATGGCCCTGGCCGGCTTGCTATGGCTGCTCATTGCGTATGGGATTGGCTGGCAGGTGACCGAGATCCGTTTCTCGGCCTTCATCGAGAACAGTGAACGCGCATCCTCGATCCTGCGCCCGATGACGCAGCCTGATTTCATAACCACACGGCAGGAGCAGCAGCGCGGCTGGGTGGAAGTCGAAGTGCCCTGCTCGCCCAACCCGCCGCGCGCCGAGCGGACGAATGCTAACGGCATCCACATTGCCATCTCGCCCGATTGCGCCGGGCTGCTGGGTTCGTTGATCGTCACGGCCGATGGCCTGTGGCCGAACCATCCGGCGGAACTGACCTGGCAGACGCCGATCGGCGACACAAAGCTGTTGGGCGGCGAAAATAATAATGATCATCTATTCGTAGACACAGATGAAAGCGGCCACCTGTCTGCCTTCATCCAGGTGCCGCTCACTGCCCTGGGAGCCGCTCCCGACCCCACCCTGCCCCTACCCCACCGCGTCTATGTGACCCAGAGCCGTTCCCTCGGCGGGTATGTGGTCTCTAAGAACGGGCGCTATGTGCTGCAGGGCATCTATGAGACCCTGGCGATGGCGCTGCTGGCGACCACGCTGGGCGCCATCCTTGCGCTGCCGTTCAGTTTCCTGGCGGCGCGCAACCTGATGGGCGGTCATCCGATCACGCGCATCATCTACTTCATCACGCGCACTTTCCTGAATGTCACCCGTTCGATCGAAGCCCTGATCATGGGCATCATTTTCGTGGTCATTGTCGGGCTGGGGACTTTCCCCGGAATGCTGGCCCTTACCATCCACACGATGGCGGCGCTGGGCAAACTGTTCTCGGAAGTGATCGAGGGCATTGATCCCGGCCCGATCGAGGCGGTGCGCGCGACGGGCGCCAACTGGTTGCAGGTCATCCGCTATGGCGTCATCCCGCAGGTTGTCCCGCCGCTGACCAGCCTGACCATCTACCGCTGGGACATCAATGTGCGCTCCTCGACCATCATCGGTTTCGTCGGCGGCGGTGGGATTGGCTTCTTCCTGTACCAATGGATCGTCATCGGCGATTACCGTGCCGTAAGCGCTTCGTTCCTGGCCATCCTGATCGTCGTGATGGTGCTCGATTTCTTCAGCGCCAAACTGCGCGAGCGGCTGGTGTGACATGAAGAAAGAAAACCGTCCCCTGCGCTACGTCACCTGGCTGATCATTGCCATCCTGCTGGTGTTTGCATACAATCTGAGCATTCGCGTCACCCAGCCGGATTTTGTGAGGTTGTTTACCTCGCTGGCCAAGGCCGGGCAGATGAAAGACCTGCTGCGGCCGATGTTGTTCACTCGTGAGGCCGAGATTTTCGTGGTCGGCGTGGACTTTCCGTACCCCTGCGGCAGCGCTCCGACGCCCACCTTCGAGACCAGCGGCCCGCGCCTGGTGGTGGAACCTGTCTGCGCCGACGTCGCCGGCGTGAGCGTGACCGTCCGGGGGTTGGATTTGGGCGTAAACGCCGAGGTTGCCATCCGCTGGCGTCTGGCCGATGACCGCACGCTGACCCTCGAACGTCTGACGACAGACGCCGACGGCAGTGTTGAACTGGAAATCCAGACGCGTGCCATTATCCAGACCGTGAACGGCGTGCCGCCGCGCATCGAAGCCGAAGTCTCTTTGCCGGGCGCCAATGTGCTTCCCTCGCAAACACTGGCGGATGTCCTCAACGCCATCATCGTGACCATCTTCATGGCCCTGCTGGCGACCACGCTGGGCATCCTTCTGTCGGTGCCGTTCAGTTTCCTGGCGGCCAGCAACATCCTCCGCCGCGGCTGGCTGGGCCGGGTGATCTACTACCTATCCCGCTCAGTGTTCAACATCGTCCGCTCGTTCGAGGCGCTGGTGATGGCGACCATATTTGCCTTGATCGTCGGTTTCGGCAGCCCCTTTGCCGGGGTGCTGGCGATGATAGTGGTCTCGTTCGCCTCGTTCGGCAAGATGTTCTCCGAATCCATCGAGAGCATTGACCCGGGGCCGATCGAAGCAGTGACGGCCACGGGCGGCAACCGCGCCCAGGTCATCTTCTACGGGGTCATCCCGCAAATACTGCCCGATTTCTTCTCGTATGCCTTGTATCATTGGGATATCAACGTGCGCATCTCGACCGTGATCGGTTTCGTGGGCGGCGGCGGCATTGGCTACTACCTTTCGCAAAGCATCAATTCCTTCGAGTATCGCAATGCCAGCACGGCGTTGCTGGCGATCATCATCGTCGTCTGGGCGATGGATTTCCTGAGCGCGCAGATCCGCAGACAGTTGATTTAGCCGGCATATTTTCAGAATCAAGAACCCGTTTTCTGGCAGGAAACGGGGTCTTGCGTAGTTTTAGGTTAGAATCCCGCCGTGTTCAAACGAATCGCTAAAATGCTGCTGAAGATTCTGATTATCCTTTTCCTGCTCGGCCTATCCGCCCTCCTCGTTCCTCGACTAGTGACCGGCCTCCACGCTCGCCCGCGCATCTACGCCACAGCGGATGTCCCACATCGTCGCGTGGCGATTGTCTTTGGAGCAGGATTGCAGCGGGATGGCTCGCCAGCTCAAATCCTGCGCGACCGCGTCGCCACGGCCGCCGAACTTTACTTTAACGGCAAGGTGGAAAAAATCCTGATGAGCGGTGACAATCGCTTCCTCGACTATAACGAACCCGGCGCCATGCGCGCCTACGCCCTCTCGCTCGGCGTCCCGGAGGACGCCATCGTGCTGGATTACGCCGGGCGGCGCACCTACGATACCTGCTACCGGGCTAAGGCCATCTTCGGTCTGAGCCAGGCCATCCTGGTCACGCAAAAGTTCCACCTGCCGCGCGCCTTATACACCTGCAATATGCTCGGCCTGCCATCCATCGGCGTGGAGGCCGACCAGCAAATCTCCCGCCGCGTATCCGTGCTATACTGGAATGTGCGCGAATTACTGGCGACTTCCGCTGTGTTATGGGATGTGCACGTCAAGCATCCGATCCCAGTGCTTGGCGAACCGGAGCCGATGTTCCCGTGATGTATAATATGCAAAGAGGTGAGTATGTTATCTATAAAGGAACTCCAGGCGCAATATGTGACCAACAGGACTGGCAAAAAAGTTGCTGTTATCTTACCCATTGAAGAGTTTCGAGAACTGATTGAAGATATCGAAGACCTGGCGGTTCTTGCCGAGCGGCGCGAAGAGCCAACCATTCCCCACGAAGAAGTCATGGCAAAGTTGAAATCATCCGTGTAAAACACCGCAAAGATGTATACAAAAGGTAGCCATGACCCGCGATGAAGCCCTTGCCATTGTCCGTGAATATATCAAAAACGAGAACCTCGTCTGTCACATGCTGGCCGTCGAAGCAGCCATGCAATTCTACGCCGAGAAATTTGCCGAGGAGGATGTGGAGAAATGGCGCGTAACTGGCCTGCTCCACGATTTTGACTGGGAAATCCATCCCTCGCTGGAAAGTCACCCGCAAGACGGTGCGCCGATTCTACGCCAGCACGGCGCGCCGGATGAGATCCTCCGGGCGGTGCTCAGCCATGCCGACCACACCGGCGTCCCGCGCCAGTCGCGCATGGAGAAAGCCCTCTACGCCTGCGACGAAATTACCGGCCTGATCACGGCTGTGGCTTTGGTGCGACCCTCGCGCTCTTTGATGGACCTGGAAGTTTCGTCCGTCAAAAAGAAGTGGAAGGATCGCGCTTTCGCGGCGGGCGCCAACCGTGAGGAGATAGAAAAAGCCGCCCGCGAGTTTGGCATTGATTTATGGGAACATGTCGCTAACGTTATCCTTGCCATGCGCCGTATCGCGCCGGAATTGGGGTTACAGGGTACTGCGCCGCCGGTAGGCCTTCGGCAGGCATAAAAGTTGCCCCTACAGGAGGTTGTTATGGCTTTGCAAGGCAAAGGCTTCTATACCCTTCTCCTCCCCGAATGCGAGGCGGGAGATCCTTTGGCGATCACCTGCGCGGCGCGGGATGCCGGCTTGAGCCACGTGCTGGTCAAAATTGCTGACGGGACGCAACCGTTTGGGTTGGATGCAACAGGTCAAGACCTCAGCCTGCCGGTCATCCAGGCTTTGCACGCCGCTGGAATCGCCGTTTGGGGCTGGCACGCTGTTTATGGGGATGACCCAACGGGTGAAGCAGCGCTTGCCATCATCCGCGTGCAGGAGCTTGCTCTGGATGGTTATGTCCTGTCTGCCGGAGCGGCGTATGAGCAAGCGGATAAAGCGCAAGCCGCGCGTGCCTTTATGACCGCTCTCCGCGCGGATTGGGATGTTCCGATTGCGCTGAGTTCTTATCGTTTCCCGAATTTCCACCCCGAATTACCCTGGGCAGCCTTTTTGGAAAAATGTGATGCCGTCATGCCGCAAGTCTATTGGGAGGCCGCCCACAATGCCGGTTCGCAATTGCGGGAAAGCCTCCGCCAGTACAAGGCTTTACCCAATGCCCGCCCGTGTATCCCTACCGGTGCGGCCTATGGCCGGCTGGGTGGATGGGCGCCCAATCTCGAGGATGTCGCCGATTTTATTAATACAGCCAAAGACCTGGGCGTCGAAGCCGTCAACTTTTACTCGTGGGATACCTGCCGCAGTTATTTGTCCCCGGTCTGGGATTTGATCGCCAATTTTGCCTGGCCTGCCCCGCCACAGACAAGCGCCCCCATCCCAACCCCGATACCGGCTGCTGCACAACCCCTCCCGCCAGAGACGCCCCCCGCCTCCGGGGCTCTGCCCGCAACGATCTCAAGCCAACCCGCGGCCGGCGCTGAGGCGGGGATAGAGTACTTCCACCCCCCCGCGGCCGGCGCTGAGGCGGGGGTGGAGTACTTCTTCCCACCCGCGGGCGGCGGTCAACTGGTCACACCTGACAGCCGGGCAGAAGCGATAAAATCCCATGTCTCATCCATGCCCAACCAGCCGGATACTTTCATTACCCGCTATTTGACCGCTCTGCAGTGCCGCCAGGCCGCGAAAGTATCCGCCCTGTACGCCGAAGATGCCGTTCACGTGCGCGGGGATAAGGTCCTGAACGGTGCGCCGATTATTCGCTCCGGTTACTCAGCCTTTTTCTACGGTTTGCCGGCTGGCGCGACTTTTGACCTGCTCGGCGTGGAAGTCAGTGGCGACGTCCGCTACCTGGCCTGGAAAGCCGGTATGCTGACTGCGTATGAGTCCATCCTCCTGCGGGAGGGAAAGATCGTCCTGGAATATACCTATATCGAATAATGATGACTCCACT
This sequence comes from Chloroflexota bacterium, assembly GCA_043823965.1. Lineage (GTDB taxonomy): Bacteria > Chloroflexota > Anaerolineae > Anaerolineales > Villigracilaceae > CG2-30-58-95. The sequence continues at coordinate 13,374 of JBDRTP010000416.1, read as the reverse complement.
GCAAAAAGAAAAATTTTTAACGCGAAGACGCCAAGACGCCAAGAAAAAAATCTGTTTCAAAAAAAAAACGAAACCAAAGGGCGTTTCGATGGATTTTCTCGAAGTAGAACTTAAAATTCTTTGCGGCTTTGCGCCTTTGCGTTGAAAAAGAGAGTTCTTTCAGTGGAGTCAATGATTAAATAAGGAAAATAGATGATGATTGACGTTTACATGCAACTCGCGGATGCCCTGGACAGGCTTCCAAATGGCTTTCCCAAGACAGCCTCGCGGGTCGAGATACAAATCCTCAAAAAGATATGCTCATCCGAAGATGCCGCGCTGGCCGGCCAACTGGGCGGCAGCCTGGAACCCATTGATGAGATCGCCAAACGGATCGGGTTGCCAGCCGAGGACACCAGTAAAGCACTGTTCCAATTGGTGCGGCGCGGCCTGGTTTGGTTCGATAAGCAGGATGGGAAGCCGCGCTTCCGCCTGGCACCCTTCGTTGTCGGGATCTATGAGGCGCAATTGGAACTCATGGATCACGAGCTTGCGCATCTCGTTGAAACCTATATGACGAGTGGCGGCGCAGCGGGGATCATGAAACCTCAGCCAGCCTTGCACCGGGTGGCGCCTGCCCAGGGTACGGCCAAGCCTGAATGGATCCTCCCTTATGACGATGTACGCGCCATTCTCCTCTCAGCCAAGACCTATAACGTCCGGGATTGCATCTGCCGCGCCCAACAGGATCACCTCGACCGGGAGTGTGATTTTCCGTTGAACATGTGCCTCACCTTCTCCCATGCGGAGCGCGCTCCCAGGCCGGGTGATATTTCCCAGGCAGAAGCACTGGCTCTGCTGGATAAGAGCGAGGAGGTCGGCCTGGTGCATACGGTCAGCAACGTGATGGAAGGCTTGGGCTACGTCTGCAATTGCTGCGGCTGCTGCTGCGCCATTCTGCGCGGCATCACGGAGTGGGGCATCCAGGACTCGGTCGCGTACGCCAACTACTACGCGGTCATTGACACTGAAATCTGCGCCGGTTGCGGGACTTGCATTGACCGTTGCCAGGTTGATGCGATTTCCGAAAATGATGGCGTATCGGTGGTGGATAGGGAGCGGTGCATCGGCTGCGGACTGTGCGTCTCCGGCTGCCCGAATGACATCGCCCGGCTGGAGCGCAAGCCGGAGGCTGAAATCGTCCACCCTCCAGCGGACTACGCCACCTGGGAGCATGAACGCCGGCTCAACCGGGGACTGGTCGAGATGTGACATTTTCTGGCCGAGGAAAAGAAATGTTTAGCGCGCCAGGGAATTCTTTACCGCCCGAAATTCTTGCCGCCATTCAACAAGCCCTGAAAGAGGATATCGGCAGCGGTGACGTGACGACGGACAGCATCGTGCCGACCGAGGCGGCCATGTCTGGGCAGATCATCGCCAAGCAGACCGGTGTCATCGCTGGGCTGGACGTGGTCGGTGCGACTTTTTCGCTGCTCGACCGGCGCGTCGAATTTACCCCCCGCATCGCCGAGGGCGCGCGGGTGGAAAACCGCCAGGTCCTGGCAGACATCGCTGGCCCGGCGCGCGCCCTGCTGACCGGCGAGCGTACCGCGCTCAACTTCCTGGGGCGCATGTCGGGCATTGCCACATTGACGCGCCAGTTCGTGGAGGCAGTCGCCGGAACAAAAGCGGTCATCCTCGACACGCGCAAAACCGCGCCCGGCTTGCGCCTGGTGGACAAGCTGGCCGTGAAACGCGGCGGCGGTCAAAATCACCGTACCGGCCTGTATGATATGATCCTCATCAAGGATAATCACATTGACTTCGCCGGTTCGCTGGCCGAGGCGGTGCAGCGCGCCCGGGCCGCGGCGACCAGGCTGGAGGTCGAGGTGGAGGCACGCACGCTCGAAGATGTCCGCGCGGCGCTGGCGCTCGGCGTCGAGCGTATCTTGCTGGATAACATGCCGCCGGAGATGATGGCAGAGGCAGTCAAGATGACGAGGGGCCGCGCCAAACTGGAGGCTTCCGGCAACGTCTCGCTGGAAACCATTCGCAAGATTGCCGAAACCGGCGTGGATTTCATCTCGATTGGCGCGCTGACGCACTCGGCCAAGGTATTCGATGTCAGTTTGGATTTTGTAAAGGTATAACGACGAGGAAAAATGGACGCACAAGAAATGTATCTCAAGATGAAAGCCAGGCTCGAAAAAATCGTGCCGGACGTGGAACTGCGTTACAAGGCCGAACTGGCGGCGGAAATCATCGAACTCAAGCGTGAAAAGAACGCTGTCATTCTCGGTCACAATTACATGGAACCGGCGCTGTATTACTCGATCCCCGATTTCGTCGGCGATTCGCTCGATCTCAGCCGCAAAGCCGCGCAGACAGAGAAAGATATTATTGTTTTTTGCGGCGTGAAGTTCATGGCTGAAACGGCCAAAATCCTGAACCCGACCAAAACCGTACTCCTGCCATCTGAAAAAGCGGGCTGCTCGCTGGCGGCGAGCATCACCGCCGAGGATGTGCGCGCCCTCAAGCGAAAGTTCCCTGGCGTGCCGGTGGTGACCTACGTCAATACTTACGCGGATGTGAAAGCCGAGAGCGATATTTGCTGCACTTCCAGCAACGCCAAAGCCGTGGTGGAATCGCTGAAAAGCGACACGGTGATTTTTCTACCGGATGAATACCTGGCGCGCAACGTGGCGCGCGAGACCGGCAGGCAAATTATCTTTCCCGAACCTATCCCCCCTACACCCCCCTTCCCTAATAGGGAAGGGGGGACAGGGGGGTCAGGTGAGGGCACCATGATCGGCTGGCGCGGCAGGTGCGAGGTCCACGAAAAGTTTACGCTAAAAGACATTCAGGCCGTGCGCGCCCAATTCCCGGACGTGGTCATCCTGGCCCACCCGGAGTGCAGCCCGGAAGTGGTGGCGGCCTCGGATTTCTCGGGCAGCACCAACGCGATGATCAAATACGTCGAACAGACCAAAGCGCCGCATTATCTGGTGCTGACCGAATGCGCCATGGGCGATAACATCGCGGCTGCCAACCCGGATAAAGACATGCTGCGGCTGTGCAGTGTGCGCTGCCCGCACATGAACCAGATCACTCTCGAGGATACCCTCAACGCCCTCAAGCTCAACCGTTACGTCATCGAAGTGCCAGAAGATATCCGTCGACGCGCCTATCAAGCCGTGGAACGGATGATCGCGATTGGGTGACCTCACCCCATCCCCCTGCCCCCTTCACCTCTCCTACTGTGTACTGCGTAAATCGCCGAACTAAAATGCCGTTATTACCGAGGGAAAACGCACATTCAGGTTCGGCATTTTATGCAAGAAGCAGTAAAAGGCGAGGGGAAGGGGGTGTGCGCAGCACCCTTCGATAAACTCAGGGCAACGCCTACCCGGTAGGAGACCCATGAAACAAACCGACGTACTCATCATCGGCAGCGGCATCGCTGGGGCAGCGGCTGCTTTGCGGCTGGCGAAAAACCCACGGCGAAGAATTGCGCTCATCACCCGTGAACCCGACCCGTGCGAATCGAACACGCGCTATGCCCAGGGCGGTATCATCGGGCGCGGGCTGGAGGATGAGCCGGATAGCCTTATCGCGGACATTCTCGCCGCTGGCGCGCAGGCCAGCCTGCCCGAAGCGGCGCGCATTCTGACCGAGGAAGGCCCGCTGCTTTTACAGGAGATTCTGATTGAAACGGCCGGCGTGATTTTTGACAGCACGCCGGATGGGCAAATCGCCTGGGGGCAGGAGGCCGCCCACTCGCGGCGGCGCATCGCCCACGTCGGCGACGGGACGGGTAAGGCAATCATCGAAGGGCTGATGGCTGCCCTGCGCCGCTGCCCGAATGTCACCCTTGAAACCAATCTCACCGCGGTTGACCTGATTACCTTTCCGCACCACTCGCGTGACCCGCTGGCAGTATACCGGCCGGTTGTCTGTCACGGTGCGTACGTTTTCGAGCGCAAAGGGCGCGCTGTCCATCGCTATCTCTCAGCGGTGACGATACTCGCCACCGGTGGGCTGGGGCGCATCTTCCGCTACACTACGAACCCACCCGGCGCGCGCGGCGACGGTCTGGCGATGGCCTCACGTGCCGGGGCGCGCATCATCAACGCCGAATACATCCAATTTCATCCCACCGCCCTGGCCGTTCCCGGCGCAGAAGGTTTTCTGATCAGTGAGGCGGTGCGCGGCGAGGGCGGCGTGCTGCTCACGCCCGAGGGACGCGCCTTCATGGCCGGCTATTCCCCCGAATGGAAAGACTTGGCGCCGCGCGATGTGGTCTCGCGTGCCATCCACCATCAAATGGAGACGCACGGCTACTCCCACGTGCTCCTGGATATTGCTTCACACCAGTCGGCCGAGAAGATCCGGGCACGCTTCCCGAACATCTATGCAACCTGTCAGAAGGTGGGTATTGACATTACTCAAGACCTGATCCCGGTCATCCCGGCCGCGCATTATTCCTGCGGCGGGGTGGCGGTGGATGAATGCGGACGCAGCAGCATAGGCAATCTCTACGCGGTGGGTGAGGTCAGTTGTACCGGATTGCACGGCGCCAACCGGCTGGCATCCACTTCACTGCTGGAGGGGCTGGTATGGGGAACGCGCGCCGGAGGCTGCGTCGAAAAGACGTTGAGCGCCCGTTCATCGCTTGAAATTCTCGGCCGCGAAGACGTGCCGCCCTGGGATGAGAGCGGCCTGACAGCCGACTCCGACCCGGCACTCATCCAGGGCGACATGCAGACGATACAAAACATCATGTGGCATTACGTTGGACTTGTCCGCAGCGGCGAGCGACTCTCGCGCGCCATCCGCGAACTGCGTCACATGCAGAACGAGATCGAGACCTTTTACCGCTCCACCAAACTGAGCGACGGCCTGATCGGCCTGCGCAACGCGGTCGAGGCGGCGCTGATTGTGGCGCAGGCGGCGCGTCACAACCGCCAGAGCCGCGGCTGCCATTTCCGGCAGGACGCGGTCCAGATGGGAGACAGGTTGCTGTAGAAATAGGCAGATTTGGAATCGGTAAATTTGGTAAAGACTTGCTTCACCCGAATGGCGCCCAGGAAAGACAAGATTTCCGTGGTTACTCTCCCGCTGAGGTGTTGGTTCTGGGCGAACGCGACATCAAAGCCAACTGGCAGCAGTACCGATCGGTTTATGAACAGGAGATGATGCGATGAAATATAACCGGGAAACGATCTTCGAAAAGAATATCACCCTATCATTCGAGTTTGAGCGATACATTCATGAGCATCCTGAGGTTTTAGAGCAACTTCCGGACGGCGCTGAAGTTGTCCTGCTTCCCAAAGATGACCCGGAACTATACCGGATCAATTTGACCGCTGCACAAAAAGCGCGGCAGGTGAAAGGTAGCACACCGGTCGTCTACGTAGAAATCGAAGCCTTGACGCCTCCGCGCTCGCGGCTGGTCAATCCACACCTGACGATACAGCCGTCGTCATTCCCAACAGCCATTTAGAGCCAATACTGCTTAGATAAGGAGTCCGACGTCTCCTGACGTCGGCCAAAATCCGGACTTCGTAGATAAGTCGGGACAGAAATCCTGCCCCGATTTTTCCGCGAAAAACGAAGTCTCTCGGATGTGGTGCGCGAGATGCTGTAAGCGCAGCTTGTTGAGCAAAAAAAGCGTGAAATGGCCGCTGTCGCCCAGGCTTTGCTAGAAGATTACCAAACGGATAAAGAATTGACCGCCTTCACCGCGCTGGATGGCGAGGAGGTGAATGGTTTTATTCCGCCTTCATTTCGTCATCGCTGACATCAATTTCGGTCATTTCGCCGGTGACGATGAAAATGGTCCGCTCGCAGATGTTCGTCACGCGGTCGGCCATTCGCTCCAGGTTGTGCGCCGCCCAAAGCAGGTAGTTGGCGCGGTCTATGGTCTTCGGGTCGGACATGACGTAAGTCATCAACTCACGATAAACCTGGTTATACAGGCCATCAACCTCGTCATCTTCCTCTGGGATCGCTTTTGCGGCCTCGGCATCCTCGTTGACGAAGGCCGTCAACGCCCGGTGGAGCATGCTGGAAGCGATTTTAGCCATGCGGGGAATGTCAATCAGCGGCTTGAGCAGCGGCTCATTACCCATGCGGATGTTGACCATAGCAATGCCCTTGGCATAATCACCCATGCGTTCCAATTCAGCGCTCACCTCGAGGATGGACGCCAACAGGCGCAGGTCGTGGGCCATCGGCTGCTGCGTGGCGATCAGGATCATAACCTGGTTCTCGATGGCGAAACGCTTTTCGTTGATTTTGGCATCGGCCGCATAAACGCGGCGCGCCGCTTCGAGATCACGTTTCTTCAACGCCACTACTGCATCCAGAGTCTGCTGTTCAACCATGCTGCCCATCAGAAGAAGTTCATCCTTGAGTTGCTGAATATCACTTTCAAATGTTTTTCGGAGCATGAGACACCTCGCTGTCAATACGGGTTCGCATATTATATACCTTTTTGTATCTGCATAATTATCCAAACCGCCCCGTGACGTAATCCTCAGTCCGCCTATCCTTGGGATTGGTGAAAATCGTCTCGGTTTTATTAAACTCGATCACCGTTCCGGCGTGCTGGGCGTTAATCATCATCATGGCGGTGTAATCCGAGACGCGTGCCGCCTGCTGCATGTTGTGGGTCACAATGACGATAGTGTAATTCTGTTTGAGTTCCTGCATCAGTTCCTCGATTTTCAGCGTCGCAATCGGGTCGAGGGCCGAGGCAGGTTCGTCCATCAAGATGACCTCCGGGCGGACGGCGATGGCGCGTGCAATGCACAGCCGCTGCTGCTGGCCGCCGGAGAGCGACAGGCCAGATTGTTTAAGTTTGTCCTTGACTTCGTCCCACAGGACGGCCTGGCGCAGGGAGAACTCGACCAGTTCGTCCATGTTCCCTTTGTAACCGTGGATGCGCGCCCCCCAAGCGATATTTTCATAAATGGATTTGGGGAACGGGTTGGCTTTCTGGAAGACCATACCGATGCGGTAGCGGACCTCGACCGGGTCCACCGTTTTCTCGTACAGGTTCCGGCCATCGAACAGCACTTCGCCGTGGATGTGCGTGTCAGGGACGAGTTCGTTCATGCGGTTGAAAGCGCGCAGGAGTGTGGACTTGCCGCACCCCGAAGGGCCGATGATGGCGGTGATTTTGTGAGGCGGGATTTTTATGTTAACGTCGGTCACGGCCAGGAAATTGCCGTAGAAGATACTCAGATTGCGGGTTTCGAGAACGGAATGATTGTTTGTCATGTCTTACTCCATTTCAATTGTCATTGCGAGTAAAGGCACCGAGTAGGCCTTCGCGAAGCACCCTGCCGAGTAGGTGCTGTGCATGGGTCGGCAGCGGAAAATCGCCGCTGTTCAATGCGAAAGAAACATAGCCTCTGTCGTTGCGAGGAGCGTTCTTCCCTGCACCGAACGCAGGACGGTGTGCGACGAAGCAATCCCCAGTTACGAGGAGACTGCTTCGTTCCTCGCAGTGACACTTGTTTCTTAGTAGCCGCGTGCTTTGCGGCGAAGCAATCCCCCGTGTGCGAGGAGACTGCTTCGTCAAAGAACGCCTCGCAGTGACATTTAGCCGAAGCGAAATCCGGCCACGACGGCGGCGGTCATCAACAGCAGCAGGCCGGGCAGAACCTTGAGAATGGTCTCGCGTGAAAGGATGAGTTTGCCAGCCTTGAGCAACGTCAGCAAAAGCCCGCCGACGCCGATCAGCGCCCCACCTACGCCGACCAGGGCGAAGCCCGGTTGCGCCAGTCCGTTAATCGCCCACAAAATCGGCAGAAGGAAGATGAGAAATCCCGCCACGCCGTGGACAACCGCCAGCACTGCCACCCGTAGTTTGTTTTTAAATGATAGGCAGCGCGTGATGATAACAACCATGAATCCGAGGATGGCAAAAACCAGATAAGGCAGATGATAGGCTGCGTGCAAATACTCGTACACCAGTCCCAGCGACAGGCTGAGCGGGATGACCGTCGAAACGATGACCACCGCCGGGTTGTCCAGCCCTTCAAAGCCGAGGATAAGAATCATCAGGCTTGCCACCAGCAGCACGCCGAAGCCGACGGTGTAGGCAATCATCGGGAGCGTGTCCGCGCCGTTGATGCCAACAGCCACCTGCCAGGCGGCCAATAATCCGGTGGCGAGAAGAAGGATGCGGTCGAGGAAGGTGATTTTCATGCGCAGCACCTACTCGGTAGGATTCTCCCCTCTCCCTTTTTGGGAGCCCGCAGGGTGCTTCGCGAAGGGACAGGGGCCTGCCCTGAGGAACGAAGGGGTGAGGGTTAGATGGATAACAAAACCATGGCCGCCAGCATATAAAGCGAAGCGTACTTGAACAACCCAAAATTGACCCGCTCGGACGGCCGCGTCATGCTGGCGACGGCCAGGATGAGCAGCCCGGCGGACATGACCGCCAGCAGGCGCACGAAGCCCCATTCCATGCCGATCAATATCCCTGCCGCGCCGATGGCCAGCGCCGCCAGCAGCGACGAAACGGCAATCGTGGCGCGCGTGACCTGGAAGCCGTACACGGATGGGAAGGTGGGGATACCCGCCGCCTTGTAATCGTCGAAGTAGCGCATGGCGAAGGTCAGGATGTGGGTGGGGATCCAGAACAGCACGGCCAGCGCCAGCAGGATGCCGATGCCGTCAATATGGCCGAGGCCGAAGACGCGTCCGGCCAGGATGGGCATGCCGCCCGAAATCCCGCCCCAGAGGATGGCCCAGGCCGTGCGCCGCTTGAGCCAGTGGGTGTAGACGATAACATCGAAGAACAGCCCGGCAAAGACGACCAGCCCATAGAGCGGGCTCATCGCCACGGCCAGCCCAACACCTGAGACGGAAAGCACCAGGCCCAGACGCAGGGCCTCGTTCGGAGTGACCTGGCCGGATGCCAGCGGACGGGTGCAGGTGCGCTTCATCCTGGCGTCAATGTCGCGGTCGTACCACATGTTGAGGATGGTGCTGCCCGCAATTGCCAGGAACAGGCTGACGGCCAGACCGAGCAGGGTCGTCCAGTTCATCACCGGGCAGCGGGCGCTCATGTAGCCGGCCAGGCCGGTGGAGAGCAGCAGGCCGGTTTGCAGGGATTTGGTCAGCGGCCAGTAGAGGCGGAGTTTGGAGAGGATGGCTTTCACGAACACTCCTAAAGGGTTAGAGAGAAGAGAGTAGAGAGTAGAGAATGGTGAGATGTGCAATTTTACTACTCTCTTCTCTCTATTCTCTACTTATCTCTTGCGCAGCGGAAGCCCACGCCCGGACTGTAATACGTGGGTGTGGCGTTGTTGCGCACCCAGACACGCAGATCCATGTCGTAGGTGTCCTTCGAGCCGCCGCGCATGTAGCGGTAGTGCTGTCCTTCATAAACGTCGCCGGTCCACTGCCAGACATTGCCAGCCATGTCGTACAGGCCGTAAGGGCTGGCGGAGTCGAGGGTGGCGTAGCCGTCGTAAGTCATCCCATTATAAAAGCCAACCGGCGATGTGCGCGAGCCAAAACTGCTCATATCTTCGAACGGGTCGCGACTGGCGTAAAAATTGGCATTGTTGCGGGCAATCTCGTCGCCCCAGGGGAAGGGACGATTGTCGCTGCCACGCGCGGCCTTCTCCCATTCCATCTCGCTCGGCAGGCGGTAACCGTAGTACTCGCAGTAACCCCACGCGCCGAACCAGGAGACGTCCGTCATCGGGTGGTTCTCGTAGCCGGGCTTGACGGCGAAGGTGCTGCCATCGAACGTGAACCGCGAGGCCGGGTCGTTGAGCGGGACGAAGATGTAATCCGCCGGGCCTATCTCGACCTCGTGCTTGACGCCGTGGAAGGCGTCGCCGGGATAAAAGCCGACGATCTGTTCACCATCCACTTTGAGCGTGCCATCAGCCAGGGCTTCGTTGAGGAAAGCCACATACTGCGCAATGGTGACATCCGTAACCATGATTTCATAGTCGTAATCCAGGGTGACCGGGTCGTTGAACTGGCCGGAGAGAAATTCGCCCGCCGGGATGGCAACCCAGGCTTCCGGGTTCACTCCCGTGTCGTAAACCGGAATGGGTGCATTTAGGTCCACGGGGGCGCAGGAGGCCAAAAACAGGAGAACAATCATTAGTGTCATTGCGAGGGCGGCAGCCCGAAGCAATCTCCTGCTAAATGGGGATTGCTTCGTCGCGAAGAACGCTCCTCGCAATGACATTCTATTTGTGCGTTTCATTGTTGCACCTCCGCAGACAGGTCGTCCTGTTCCACTTCTTGTAACCAGCGTCCTTTTTTCTTGAACAGGTCGGTGAGCCGCCAGAGCATGACCATCGCCAGGACGACAAGCAGCATCCCCAGGCCGAAGTCCGCCAGGAGCATGACGGTGTTGACCAGCGGCTGCTGCTCGGCCTCGCTGATGAACAGGCGCTTCATCTCGAAGATAGTGACGGAAGCAAAGGCGATGTCGGAGAGGATGATGATCGCCCAGCCGTATAGTTTGCGGATTTTCCCTTTCAGGCCAATCATGTCGCCGTAGTACATCAGGATGATGGTGGCGATGATGGCCGAAAGGACGTGCCAGTGGCCGGTCAGCACGATGCGCTCCTCGCGCCATGGCCAGACGCGGAAGATCTCATCGAGACGAACGGCCATGAAGATGCCCACGCCGCTGACGGTGAAGTTCATGAAGACCATCTGCCAGAGCGGGCCGAACTTGAGCGGGTCGCGGAACAGTGCGGCGAGTTTTTGTCCGAGGGTCGGTTTCCGGAGGTCTTTTACTCCCTCGCGGATGAGTTTGCCCCAGCCAAAAATGACCAGCATGAGCGCCGCCAGCATGACCAACACCGAGCCGACGTAGATGATGGTGTGCGCCCATTCCACAAAGATGACCGACCACGCGCCCATCGAGATAACGATGGTGCCATAGATCATCTGCGGCATGGCGATCTTGTGCAGGAGGCCTTTGAAGTCCAGCCAACGGCCAATGATGAGCGTGACGGCGACGGCAATCAGCGTGAGCATGATGTGCAGGTGGCCGATGACCGAGTCTTCCAGTAAGGTTTTGTGCGGCTCGCGGATGATGTTTTCGGCCAAGAAGGTCTCAAAGCCGTTGCCGAAATAGGAGCCGGGCACCGCGCCGAACAACGACGACGCCAGTGTAGCGACGGCCATGACGAAGAAGGCGACTCGCTCCATATCAACGCCTTTTTTGGTGTGGGCATAGGCCTTGTCCTGGATATAGTATGCTTTGTTCCAGGGCCAGAGGCCGATGGTCAGCAGGAGGCCGGCGAAGAAGATGAGCGTCAGCCCGGCGATGTAGACTCCGTGCAGCGCCCAGTTGTGGCCCCAGTAGGCGAAGCCCATGCCGAAAATCATTGCAAACAGGTAACCAATCGTGATGAGCACGCGGGAGGCCGTCTTGTAAAACTCTTTCATCTTCAGCAGGCCGGTGATCATATAGGTTTCGATGGCGACGACGGCCATGGCGATGGAGTGATACAGGATGATGATGCGGCCCTCGCGCTCGGCCTGCACCAGATCCATCTTCAGGGTGCGCACCACTATATCGCGTATGCCAAATTCAGCCATCGGCCCGGAAAGCATCCCGAAAATGGCGGTCTCCAGCCCAATCATGGCAATGGCGACCAGGATAAGTCCTTTGGTGGAACGGAAGAGGTAGTTGAAGCGTTGGGTGAGTGCGTGCATGGATGATCCTTTGGGGGGATGGCAGATTGGTAACTTGGTAGATTGAGAAATTGGTAAACTGGTGGTCGGGAGAGCGACAATCGGATTCTCAGTCGCCATCACCGTCGTACCAATTTGCCAAGTTCCAATTTACCAAACCCCACGTACCAATCTACCAATTCCTGATTTACTAATTACTGATTTACCCCTTGATGTCTTTCATAAAGCCCCAGGCAAAGGCCAGGCTCATTAAAAACAGCAGGGGAGCCAGGATGAGCATGACGAAGGCCGGGCTGAAGAAGAGCAGTTGCGCGCCCATCGAAATGAAGGCCAGCGCAATGCCGCCCAGCCCGATCAGCACGCCACCGATGCCAACCCAGAAGAAGCCCTTGGGTGCCTTCTTGGCAAAGAATGGGCCGAGGAAGATGACCAGCCCGGCCACGCCGTGGAAGAGCGGCACGGCGATCTTACGCAGCCCTTCCATGCCGCCGAAACTGGTCACGGCAATGGCCAGGAAGCCGACCAGCGCGAACCATTTGAAGGCCTTCTTCCACTGCGGGAAGTATTGCTCGGCGATGCCCATCGAAATGCCCAGCGGGATGAGCGAGGCCACCGTCAGCACGTAGGGTGAGGCCAGGATGCCCAGCCCGAGGAAGATGAGCAGCAGGCCGGAGACGAGCAGAACTGCAAAGCCAATCATGTAATACACGTCATAAATGGCTTTGCCTTTGCTGTAGCGTCCCCAGAAGCGCCAGAGCAGATAGATGGCCGTCAGGCCGGTCAAAAGAAGGAACAGGTTGTTGAGGGTAAACATTTGCATTCTCCTTTTCTTTGGTTGTGTAGAATCCAACACTTTCAGCCAACAAGAGCCTCGACAATCATTATGACACACGGCGGAAAACCAGTCTGTAACAAATATCACATAACGCGGCCTTCCTGACCTTTAGCCTGCTGCCCATTTATCGAGCATTTTCCGCGTCCCGGGCAGGAGCAGGTAAATGAGCAGACCGGTGCTGATGAGCGGGGCGGGCAGGACGTAATAAAAGCTGGACGCTGATTCATGCTGAAAACGCAGATCATAAGAAGATAAATCAGCGAAAACCAGCGTTTACACCTGCACTTGCGCCAGGTGCAAGTGTCTGCGTCCAAATCAAGGTTTTACTTATTACGAATAAAGTCTAGTATATAGACTCTAAACTCAAACAATGGTCTATAATTAACCCTATCGGCAATAAGGCCCGATTCTCTTTTGCATCGAATTTTCACGAATTTCCCGAAGAAAATTTGTCCAATTCGTGTAATTCGATGCAGAAAAAGTTATTACCGATAATGTCTAATGTATAAAAGATAGACGGTTCGACTCCTGTGTTCATCGGTGGTGCCCCATGTTCACCTTCCTCTACGGTCTGCGTTTTCGGCTTTTTCTGCTCCTCGGGTTGGCTCTCCTGCCGTTGCTGGGCCTGACACTCCGCACAGCCTCCGCGCAACGCGAACTGGCCGCTGCCCAGGCAAAAGCCGAGGCACTGCGGATGACACGCCTGGTCGTCAGTAATCAAAACGCACTCACGGCAGGCCACCATCATCTGCTCATCACACTGGCTCAACTCCCTGAAATCAGAAGCGGCGATCCAGCCGGGTGTTCGGCGCTTCTCGCTGAACTCCTAAAGCAATATCCCGGTTACACAAATCTGGGCGTAGCCGCGT
>JBDRTP010000415.1:0-13718 GCA_043823965.1 Chloroflexota bacterium | reverse complement strand
GCGTTCAACCAGCGCTTCCATGGAATCATAAACCGGCGCGATGCGCTGATAGCGGCGGCGGGTGGTCTCGGTTGCTTGCAGGTCTGGTTTTGGCGATAGGTCTGATGAATTTAAATTCGTCATGTTACATCTACTTTCAATGCATTTAGCGTAGGTTTTGTGCATAAAAAGCCATGTTGGTAGCCTGGGGCGACCCTTCGGCAGGCTCAGGGCAGGCTTTGCCCGGCGGATCGGACTGGTGGAGAAGATCCAAGCGATCGACCTGCACCTGAAGACGGTCGTACACAGCCCTCAAACGAAGGTGCTGGAGTTTTTTGTGGCCGTTCTTGGCGGCTTGGAACACTTACAGGACCTGAGCTGTGCCGCTCATCCGATCGAAGCGCCGCAAGTCTTGATCGTGCTGGTCAATCGTGTACCAGCAGGCCGGTACATCCTTTTGATGGGCAAAATCAATCAGGAGGGAGGTTTTCCCATAACCGGCCGGCGCAATAACCAGGATCAGCTTGCGTTCGAGTAAATCGTAAAGCAGGTCGAGAAGCCGTTGGCGGGTGAGTATCTCTGCGCGCCGGCGAGGCCGGGTGATCGCAGGCAGAGTTATAGAAGGCTGCGTAGAAAGCAAGGGTGATTAACGCGGCTCCTTTACCCTGCGCTCTCCGCAGTCTTCTGCTGTTTCTCGCACCCTGCCACGGTCTTGATCAATTCCAGTCCGATTTTCCGAGTTTCAGGTGATAATCGGGCCAGGATGATTTTGTAGTCTTCCAGTTCTGGAAGTTCCGGGTCTGGAGGCAAGATCCCCGCAATACGAAGAACTGTTATCGGCGATATATCCAGGGCTTTTGCGAAGGCCACGTAAGTAGTGGCATCGGGCTTGATGACGATGTTCCTGGACAACTCGTTGATCACGGACTTGTGCAGCCCAGCTTTGCGGGCCAGGCCAGCCTGTGACAGGTTGTGTTCGCGTAGCTTCTCATTCAGCCAATCTGCAAAGGAAATTACATCAGTCATACGCAGGATTATCAATTACCTGCGGTTGTTGAAGGGATACTTGGCGTTGCTTTAGAGCGACGATTTCCGAATAGAAATATCGTCGAAGTTCGAATCGGATAACGCCAGGTAGTTGCACCTTGTTTGTATGTGTGGTAGAATTTTTCCGCCGGATGGCAAGGAGACCCTTCAAGGTTTATGATTCCGGTAAAGCAAGTAAGGGGAGATGCCAGAGAGGCCGATTGGGCTCGCCTGCTAAGTGAGTGCAGGGGCATAAAACCTCTGCCGTGGGTTCGAATCCCACTCTCCCCGCCTATCCCCATGATGCACAAACCCCGCCTTTCTGAGCGGGTTTTGTGGTTTTAACGAGGAATCGTGTGCCTGAGACTCCCCCGGCCCGACCATCAGGACAGGATAGGGGGATTTGCGGCTGCCGCGCCGTTTCAGGGCTTTGTGCAAATATTCAGCCAAAGCGATCGTGATAATCGTAAAACGCCACATCGTCCGGCGGGACATGCTAGAAACGAATGTGGCGTCTGGCAAACGAATGGGGGGGTATTCAGTTGTTACCGGAGGTGCGGCGCTTCCGCACTGGCGTTCTGGAATGTCAAGAGAATTTGAAAATCTCTCGTGTAATGATTATATGCTTGCCAGTGACCTGAAGGTGGTGTAAGATAATTGCAGTATGCCCAAACTGACCCTCTCCCAACTCGAAAACCACCTCTTCAAAGCCGCGGACCATTTGCGTGGCAAAATGGACGCTTCGGAGTACAAGGAGTTCATCTTCGGGATGCTGTTCCTGAAGCGCGTCTCGGACCAGTTCCAGGTGCAGCAGGAGGCGGAGTACCAGAAGTGGATCGGGCAGGGGTATTCCCACGCAGACGCGGTCGAGTTGATCGAGGACCCCAACCTGTACGGCGAGACGTTCTTTGTCCCGAAACGCGCCCGCTGGTGGCCGGGACCGTATGAGACCGAGGCGGGAGAGGTCGTTTATCTCGTCAACTTGAAAGAAGACGTCGGCAACCAGTTGAACAAGGCTCTCGCGGCTGTGGAAGACGCCAACCCGGAGTTGATTGGCGTCTTGAAACATATCAACTTCAACGCAGAAAAGGGCAAGACCAAACTGAAAGACGGCCAACTGGTAGCCCTCATCCATCACTTCGACAAGTACCGCCTGACCAACGAGGATTTCGAGTTTCCAGATCTGCTTGGGGCGGCCTACGAGTACCTGATCAAGGACTTTGCCGACAGCGCCGGGAAGAAAGGCGGCGAGTTTTATACCCCAGCCAGGGTGGTGCGGCTGCTGGTCAACATCATTGAGCCGCAGGAGAACATGACGGTCTACGACCCGACCTGCGGGTCCGGGGGGATGCTGATCCAGTCCCGCCAGTACATCGAGGAGCAGGGACAGAATCCGCGCCTGCTCACGCTTTACGGGCAGGACAGCGCAGGCACCACCTGGGCCATCTGCAAGATGAACATGATCCTGCACAACATCAACGACGCCCAGATCAAGAACGAAGACACGCTGGCCACGCCCATGTTCGTCAACGAGGACGGCTCCTACATCAAGCAATTTCACCGGGTGATCACCAATCCTCCGTTTTCACAGAATTACGCCCGTCAGGGTATGAAGTTCGAGCAGCGCTTTCACTTCGGCTTCATGCCGGAGAGCGGGAAGAAGGCCGACCTGATGTTCGTCCAGCACATGATCGCCAGCCTGATGCCGGGCGGGAAAATGGCCACCATCATGCCGCACGGGGTGCTGTTCCGGGGCGGGATGGAGCGGGTGATCCGCGAAGGGATCTTGAAGGAAGGCATCCTGGAAGCCGTCATCGGGCTGCCGCCCAACCTGTTTTATGGGACGAGGCCGCTGATTTGATCATCAAAGGCATGGCAGGGGCAATTGCGGCCAAGACCGTCACTTACGACTTCGCCCGTTCGATGGATGGCGCGACCGAAGTTAAATGCTCAGAATTTGGCGATGCGATAATCAAACATATGGATTAAATCGAACAAAAATAAAGGACATTCGCATGACAATCAACTTCGCCATGTGGAAGACCGCCCTCTCGACCCTTGTCAAAATGGACAAGAAAGAGGAATGGGAGCGGCTTGACCTCATCTCCAGGTGGCTGATCGCCACGCGCTCGGGGGTGACCATCGTGACGATTTACTCCTGTGTTATCGCCGGACTCCTGGCCTGGCGCGACGGCCATTTTGCCTTCCTGCCCTGGCTGATCGTCACGCTCGGCCTGTTCATCGCCCACGGTACGAACAACCTGCTCAACGACTACACCGATTTCAGCCGCGGCGTGGACAAGGATAATTACTTCCGCACGCAATACGGAGTTCACCCGCTGGTGCAGGGTTTTTGGAGCAAGCGCCAGCAATTTCGCTGGTTTGCCGTCAGCGGCGCGCTGGCAGTGCTATCCGGGATTTTCGCGTTAGTCTATACCGCCTTTTCACCAACGGTCATTGTGCTTTTCGCCTTCGGCGTGCTGGTGTTGATTTACTACACTTGGCCGCTCAAATATCTGGCGCTGGGTGAATTGGCCATTTTCCTGGTCTGGGGGCCGATCATGGTTGCCGGTGTATACCTCGTTCTCGCCAGAGGCTGGAGCGATAACGTCTGGACTGTCGCCCTGGCTGGCGTCCCCTTCGGCTTGAGCGTGGTCAGCATCAACATCGGCAAGCATATTGACAAGTCATCCGATGACAGAAAAAAGGGGGTGGGTACTTTGCCAGTCGTGATCGGGGAGAAAGCTGCCCGTTACCTGAATATGGCTGTATTCGTGCTGATTTATTCCGTCATCCTGTATCTGATCTTCGAGCTGCATTACTTCACCCCGCTCATGCTCATCGTCTTTCTGGCCGGTAAACGCCTCTTGTACGCCGTCGGCGTGCTGACCAAAGCGCGCCCGGCCGAGCCGCCCAAGGAATGGCCCGCCTGGCCGGCCTGGTTCTCAGGCTTTGCCTTCCATCACAACCGGCTGTTTGCCAATTTGTTCACCCTTGGCCTGTTTGCCGATGTGTTGCTGCGCATCTTTCTAAGTGGTTTCTGGCCTGTGAGATAACGCACAAGGGTATAATAGCCCCAAACCAAAGAATATATTTTTGGAGGATTCCTATGGATCCAGTCATCCTTTCGCGATGGCAATTCGCCATCACCACCGTCTATCACTTCTTCTTCGTCCCGTTGACGCTTGGGCTGGTTTGGTTCGTCGCCATTTTCGAGACGATCTACGTCCGCACCGGGGACGAAACCTACAAACGCATGGCGAAATTCTGGGGGAAACTGTTTCTGATCAACTTCGCTATGGGCGTGGTGACCGGGATTGTCCAGGAGTTCCAGTTCGGCATGAACTGGTCGGAGTATTCCCGCTACGTTGGCGATATCTTCGGCGCGCCGCTGGCTATCGAGGCGCTGCTGGCTTTTTTCCTGGAGTCAACCTTCCTGGGCATCTGGATCTTCGGCTGGGATCGTCTCTCGAAGAAGTTGCACGCCGCGACGATCTGGCTGGTTGCCATTGGATCGAACCTTTCGGCGCTGTGGATCCTGATTGCCAACGGCTGGATGCAGCACCCGGTTGGCTTCGTGCTAAACAACGGCCGCGCGGAGATGATAGACTTTGGCGCATTGATCCTTAACCCGAGAGCCTGGTATTTCTTCTGGCACACCATCTCTGCGGGGCTCGCAACGGCGGCATTCTTCGTGCTGGGCATCAGCGCCTATCATCTCGTCCGCAAACAGGACGGCGAAGTTTTCAAGAAATCGTTCCGGCTTGCGGCCATTATCGGCATCCTCGCCAGCGTGATGGTCGGGCTGGCAGGTCACGCGCAGGCCATCCAGTTGCGCGAAGTCCAGCCGATGGCAGCCGCCGCTTCCGAAGCGCTCTGGGAGACCGCCGACCCGGCTCCGTTCTCGGTGGTGGCTATTTTTGACTCGACCGGCAAGAACGAGGTCTGGAGCCTGCAAGTCCCGAAGGCGCTCAGCTTGTTGTATTACCTGAAGTTGGAGGGCAAAGTTCAGGGCATCAACGATCTTCAAGAGGAATATACAGCCATGTACGGCCCGGGGGATTACGTCCCGCTGGTGGCGCTCGACTATTGGATGTTCCGTACCATGGTCGGCGTGGGGTTGCTGATGATTCCCCTGACGGCCTATGCGCTCTACCTGCCGCTGAGAAAATGGCCTGAAAAGTGGATGCGCCCGCTCAAGTGGATGGTCTGGGTCATTGCGCTGCCCTACATCGCCAACTCGTCCGGCTGGATCCTGACCGAGACCGCCCGTCAGCCGTGGATTGTGCATGGGCTGCTCAAGACCGAAGACGCCGTCTCCCCCAACCTGAGCGCCGGCATGGTGTTGTTCAGTCTGATCGGCTTCGCACTGATTTATGCCCTCCTGATGGTCGCGGATGTCTATTTGCTGGTTAAATTTGCCAAGGCTGGCATTCCTGCCGAGTAGGCCTTTCGAAGAACCTGCGGTCGGCGGCAGACACCGATTCCGTAGCCCCTGTCCTGGCCGAGACTCAAGCTTAGCACTGGAGGCAAGATATGGACCTCAACATCCTCTGGTTTATCCTGATCACCGTCCTTTACCTCGTTTTCTTTTTCCTGGAGGGTTTCGACTTCGGAGTCGGAATGCTCCTGCCCTTACTGGGCAAGAATGACACCGAACGGAGGGTAATCATCAACACGATCGGCCCGCATTGGGATGGCAATGAAGTCTGGCTGCTGACTGCCGGGGGCGCGACTTTTGCAGCCTTCCCGCACTGGTATGCGACCATGTTCAGCGGATTTTATCCGGCGCTGTTCCTGCTCCTGCTGGCGCTGATCGTGCGCGGCGTGTCCTTTGAGTTTCGCAGCAAGGACGCCAACCCGAATTGGCGCAGCCTGTGGGACTGGGCAGCGTTTGCGGGCAGCCTGCTCTCAGCATTGCTCCTGGGTATTGCCTTCGCCAACCTGGCGAAAGGCGTGCCGATTGATGCAAATATGACCTATACAGGCACCCTTTGGACATTGCTCAACCCCTATGGCCTGATCGGCGGACTCGCAACCGTCGTCGGTTTTGCTTTGTACGGAGCAATCTTCCTAAGCCTGAAGACCACTGACAAATTGATGGAACGCGCTCGAGCCGCCGCTCGCAAGTTATGGCTGCCGGCAGTCATCATCCACGCCGTCCTGCTTGTCGCTGCATTCTTCTACACCGACATCCTGACTCATGCAGGGATCTATCTGAGTATTCTACCGGTTGCATCCTTTGCAGCACTCCTGCTGGTTGGATACTTGGTCCATCGTAAGCGCAATGGATGGGCCTTTGGCCTGATGGGGACCCATATCGCCCTGCTGCTGGTATCCTGCTTCGCGATAATGTTCCCGCGGGTGATGATCTCCACCCTTGACCCGGCTTTCAGCCTGACAATATACAACGCCTCATCCTCAGCGTATACTCTGAAAGTAATGTCCATCGTGGCGCTGGTTTGCGTCCCGATTGTGTTGGCTTACCAGGCCTGGTCGTATTGGATCTTCCGCAAACGGATAGAAGCCAAGCCCAAAGAATTGACTTATTGATGCTTGCGTGAACGCTTTCGCACTAACAGAAACGGCCCGCCATTTCGGACGGGCCGTTTACGTTTTACCGAGTAGGCCTTCGGCGCTTTACGTTTTACTCACGGCGTCGGCGTTGCTTGTGGAGGCGGCGCTTCGGCAGACAGCGCCTGCGCCTCCGCCGCCGTGTTGGGCATACCGGCCATGATCCAGCGCGTCAGCATGTCAATGTATTCGGGCTTGAGCAGTTTGGAGGGCGGCATCTGGCGAATCAACACCTCGCCCGTTTTCGGGTCGAGGATTTCCGTGCCGTTGATGACCACGATCAGATAGCTATCCATACTGCCCGCGGTGACATTCTTGCCCGCGTTGTCACCGCTGTTCAAGATTTCCTCATATGAACCCACCAGGTAGTTGTTGTTCTCCTTGCCAGCGCGGTGACAGGCGACACAGTAACGCTTGACCAGCGGCTGGATGTGAACTTCATAAGAGGGCACCTCGCCCGCCACCAGCGCCGGGATGTCGGGCAGCGCGGCCTCGGTGGGCAGTTCAGCGCGGTCATCCCAACTGTAGCGCATGAAAGTGACGATGTAATCCATATCGGAGGGCGAGAGTTCGCCTCCATAAACCCTGCCAAAAGGCGGCATGGCTGGCTCGGAGGCTTGCTGGCCATAGGCGATTACGTTGGCAAGCGATTCGTCGCTGTAGGTGTACATCACATCGCTGGAGTTGAGTGGGTCGAGGATTACACCCTCGAAGCCTTCCACACCTTTGACTTCGCCGCCCTCGCCATCCGCGCCGTGACACTCAGCGCAGTTGACCGAGTACAGGTCCTGGCCGAGTACCATCTTCTCGGCAAGCGTATCCGCCACTTCGACCTCCGCGCCGGCCTCGGCCGGCGGAGCGAGGACGACCACCAGCATGGCCAACACGAGTATCGTCACAGAGATGATGCCGGCTGTCCATATCTGCGCCCGCCCGGCCGGCCTGGGCGATTTCCGAGCCAGGAAAGATAATCCAACCAGAATGATGTAGGCCAGCCCCGGTAGCACCAGGCCAGCCAGGAACTGGAACAGGGTTGACAGCGACATGCCATCTTCGCCGGTGGCGGTGGGCACGTTGGACATCATTGTCAGCGCCACCACACCGGTGACAAAGATGCCCATGACCGTCAGCGCCAGGATGCGGCGGGAGTAGTGGCGGTAGGGATTTTTATCCGTCAGCGGCAGGATGAACAAGATCAGCAGGGCAATGCCAGGGATGAGCGCCGTGGTGATCCACTCAATTTGACCAAGTACGGGGATTTGCCCGTAGATGGCAAGGAATTTGAACAGGAAAAGGAAGTACCACTCAGGCTTCGGAATGTAGGCTGAGTCACTGGGGTCTGCTTTCGGCTCACCCGGCACGCCGACGAAGGTTGCCAAGAGGAGGAGCAGGATGAAGATGCCGAAGGAGACCACCAAATCCTTGAAGATGCTGTCGGGCCAGAAGCGTTCACCCTTTTGCAGAGCAATCTTGTATTTTTCGTGGACGGTTTTCTTGAGTTCTTCGTTCATAGCCGCGCTCCTTAATCATCCCTGCCGGGAAACTCGGATTCGCCGTGCTTGATGATCAGGTAGAGATGGACGCCGATCAATCCGGATAGGGCGGCGGGAAGCATCCAGATGTGGGCCGAGAAGAACCGGCTCAGGGTCAGCGCGCTGAGGTCCGCGCCGCCGCGCAGGACTTTCAGGATGAATTCGCCAACGGCCGGGACTGATCCGGCAATCGCGGTGCCGACCGTCGTCGCCCAGTAGGCTTTCTGGTTCCAGGGCAGCAGGTAGCCGGTGAAACCCATCCCCATTGTGAGCAGCAGCAGGCCGACGCCGATGAGCCAGGTCAGTTCGCGCGGGTACTTGTACGAGGCGGTCACGAAGACGCGGAGCATGTGAATGAACACAATCAACACCATCAGAGACGACCCCCAGTGATGGATGCCGCGGATCAGCCAACCGAAGGCTACGCCGTTCATGATATAAGTGATGCTGTCGTAGGCGTGGTCGGGCGAGGGTGTGTAATAGACGCTCAGGAAGATGCCGGTCGCGCCTTGCAAGAGAAACAGGAACAGACTGGCCGAGCCAAGCGTATTCCACCAGTTGCCTCTGGGTTCGGGACGGTCGAGGGTGGCTTTATACAGGTCGTTGAGACCCAGGCGTTCATCCAGCCAGGCAAAAAGTTTTTTCCACATGGTTAGCCTTCCGCGCGCAGCGCCTACTCGGCAAAGAAAATATAGAGGACGCCATCTTCAACCTTGATATTTTCGCCTGCGTATTTATCCAGCGGGCGGGGCGGCGGACCGCCGAGGACTGTGCCGTTGATATCGAAGGCCGCGTCATGGCAGGGACAGAGGTAGGCTTGCTGCTCTTCCTTCCAGTTGACGCGGCACGAAAGGTGCGTGCAGCGGTTGGAGAGAACCATCACGTCAGTGGGCGCATCGGATTTCCTCAAAACGAACACGCCGTAACTATTGGCCGTCTTCTCCCAGCCGTTGACTTTGCTGCGGATGAAGGTGACCAGCGTGGGCTTTCCGACCTCGAACTTCTCCAGAGGCCCGAGCGGAATCCAGGCCTCTTTTCCGCCCGCTTTCAGCGCCGGGTCAACCAGATAGCCGATGACCGGCAGGCCGATAACCGCGCCCATGATGCTGCCCAGGGCCACCGTCGCCAACTTGACAAAGTCGCGCCGGCTGATATGATGGTAGCCGACTGCGCTACCATGATGGGAACCTGCCATGTGTACCTCCTGTCTTATGTGCTCGCTGAACGGAGTTTTGTTGTAAAATATCGAGTGCGTGTGTCCGAATTTTACCGTATGAAAACTTTTAACACGAAGGACACAAAGATCACTAAGGTTCAGGAAGGCATTTTGTCTTGTAGTCTTCCTATAGATTTTCTTCGTGTGCTTCGTAAATAAAAATTTTCGTCTTGTACTTCGTGTCCTTTGTGTTTAAAAAGCACTTGCAAATATGATTATAAGGATGAATCACTCTTCCCCAAGAGGATGTCTGGAACGAATAATCCATGAGTATTGTCACTATTCCCTGACGGTTTGCAAAGGGATAATAGCAGGGTGGCTTTTCATAGCCGCCAAAGTGATAATAGTAGGGCAGCTTTCCATAGCTGCCAAATGGCTGGGCTTTCCATAGCCGCCAAAAGGCTGTAAAGAAAGATGGCAGGTAAGTCCCCTTCGGGGATGCTTTGCGCAGCACCTACTCGGCGCGAAAACCTGCCAAATCAAAACTTAAGGAGGCGCAGATGGGCCTAAAAAGGAACGTCGGCCTGATCGAAGGCCTGCGATACCAGGGTAAAGGGCCGATGTTGACCTACATCCTGCATCGAATCGGCGGGCTGGCTATTGTCATCTTCGTCGCGGTGCATATCCTGTCCTCGTATTTCGGCGGGAATGTCGGGATTTTTTTCAATACTATTTATGCACACTGGGCTTTCCAGATTTTCATCTTCTTCTGCGCCCTGTTCCATGCCATCAACGGGCTGCGCATCGTCATCCTCGACCTGTGGCCGAAACTGATTGAACACCAACGCGAAGCCATTTGGGTGGAATGGGCCGTCTTTCTGCCCATCTATGGCATCGCCGTGTTCGTCATCGCCCGCACGGCGCTGGGAGGCTAGGAGGAGACTATGAAACCACGAACTGTATCCATGTCCCGACGCGGCTTCGATTTCGAAACGAGCATGTGGCTCTTCACACGCCTCTCAGCTCTGTTGATGTACCTGTTTGCGCTGATTGGCATCCTCGGCGCGCTAATCATGGGCGCCCGCACCCAGATGAATCTGGCAGACATACTCCGCTGGACATTCATGCCCAACCCCAACCACGTCTTGAATACTAATGTCCCGGACCTCGCACCCTGGAGCACGGTTTTTTGGAAAGTTCTGGGCAGCCTGTTCGTCTTTTTTGCCGCGGCGCATGGTTCGCACGGCCTGTTGAGCGTACTGGAAGACTACATCTCGCGGGTCTGGTTGCGGAAATCTCTGCGCATCCTGGTTCTGTTGGTCACGCTGCTCATGAGCGCAATCGGCATCTACGTACTCTGGACTTCATAGGAGCGGCGGCATGAAAACACATCAATTCGAAGTATTGGTCGTTGGCGCGGGCGGCGCGGGCTTGATGGCTGGATTGTACGCCTCCAAAACGGCCTCGACCGCCATCATCACCAAACTCTACCCGACGCGCTCGCACACCGGCACCGCCCAGGGCGGCATCGGCGCGGCGCTCGGCAGCGTGGAAGAAGACCATCCCGAATGGCACACGTATGATACGGTCAAAGGCTCCGATTACCTCGGTGACCAGGATGCCATCGAATTCATGTGCAACGAGGCTGTTCCGGCCATTTACGAACTGGAACACATGGGCCTGCCCTTCGATCGCACGCCGGACGGCAAAATCTCCCAGCGCCCCTTCGGCGGCCATACCAACAACGTGACCGGCAAACCGGTGAGCCGCGCCTGTCACGCCGCCGACCGCACCGGTCACATGATTTTACAGACGCTCTACCAGCAGTGCATCAAGAACAAGGTAACATTCTACGACGAATTTCAGGTGATTGACCTGCTGATGGTGGACGGCGCGGCGGCAGGCGTGGTCGCCATCGAACTCGCCAGCGGTGAGATGCACCTCTTCCACGCCAAAGCGGTCATCTTCGCCACCGGCGGGCATGGCCGCATCTGGGAAATCACATCCAATGCTTATGCCTTCACCGGCGACGGCCCGGCCATCACCATGCGGCGCGGCCTGCCGCTGGAAGACATGGAATTTTTCCAGTTCCACCCGACCGGTATTTACAAACTTGGCATCCTCATCACCGAGGGCGTGCGCGGCGAGGGCGGCATCCTGCTCAATGGTAAAGGCGAGCGATTTATGGAACGCTACGCCCCGACGGTGAAAGACCTGGCCTCGCGGGACGTGATCAGCCGCGCCATTTATCTCGAAATCCGCGATGGGCGCGGCGTCAATGGCCAGAACTACGTTTACCTCGACGTGCGCCCGGAAAGCGTCAACAAATACGCTGCGCTGGACGGCCGCAAACGCCCCGACGGCTCGCCGTACGTCGTCACCGGCGAGGAGATCCTCGCCAAACTGCCCGACATCGTGGACTTTTGCCGCGTCTACCTCGGCGTGGACCCGGTCACGCAGCCGATGCCCATCCAGCCGACCGCGCACTACGCCATGGGCGGCATCCCGACCAACAAGTACGGCGAGGTAATTTCGAACGAGAAGAATACCACCGTCCCTGGTTTGTACGCGGCGGGAGAGGTGGCTTGCGTCTCGGTGCATGGGGCGAACCGGCTCGGCACCAATTCCCTGCTCGATTTGGTCGTCTTTGGCAAGTATGCCGGTCTGCGCGCCGCCGAGTTCGCCAAAGGCGCAGCATACCAGCCGCTGCCCGCTGACCCGGCCGCGTTCGCCAGCGCCCAGCTCGACCAATTCCTGACCGCCGACGGCAAGGAAAACGCCTTCGACATCGCCCGCGAGATGCAAAAAGTGATGTTCGACGACATGGGCATCTTCCGCTCCGGCAAGGGCATGCAGAACGCGCTGGAAAAAATCCGCGAGTTACAGGCGCGCTTCAAGCACGTGGGCGTGACCGACACCGGCAAAATCTTCAATATGGAACTGATCAACGCCTGGGAACTGGGCAATCTGCTCGACCTGGCGGAGGTCACCACAGTCTCGGCGCTGGCGCGCACCGAAAGCCGCGGCGGTCACTCGCGCGAGGATTACCCCGACCGCGACGACAAGAAATGGCTCAAGCATACGATGGCCTATCTGCGTGAAAACGGCAAGATTGACCTGAAATACAAGCCGGTCGTCATCACCAAGTACCAGCCGAAGGAACGGACGTACTAAACGGAACACGTAATACGGCGCATATTCTTCATGTTGCGTGTTGCATATTCCGTTTGAAAAATATTGGAGAATGTCATCATGCAGATAACCATCAAAATCTTCCGCTATAACCCGGAAAAGGACAAGAAACCGCATTACGCGACCTACAAACTGGAGGCCGATCCCACCGACCGCGTCCTCGACCTGCTCGAAAAGGTCAAGGGCTACCAGGATGGCACGCTGTCCTTCCGCCGCTCGTGCGCGCACGGCATCTGCGGCTCGGATGCGATGCGCATCAACGGATTCAACCGCCTGGCTTGCAAGACGCTCGTTCGCGATACCGGCGCGAAAATCACTGTCGAGCCGATTCTTGGCCTTAAAGTCATCAAAGACCTGATCGTGGATATGGAGCCGTTCTTCGAGAATTTCCGCTCGGTGATGCCCTATTTTGTCAACGATGAGCCGGAACCGGCGCAGGAACGGCTGCAATCCCCCGAGCAGCGCGAGCGCTTCGACGACACCACCAAGTGCATCCTGTGCGCCTGCTGCACCACCTCCTGTCCCTCGTTCTGGGCCAACG
Organism: Chloroflexota bacterium; assembly: GCA_043823965.1. GTDB lineage: Bacteria > Chloroflexota > Anaerolineae > Anaerolineales > Villigracilaceae > CG2-30-58-95. Next base: position 718 of record JBDRTP010000415.1, on the reverse strand, counting down.
AGCAGTACCTCGGCCCGGCGGCCATCGTCACCGCCCACCGCTTCATCTTCGACAGCCGCGACCGCGCCGCCGCTGAACGCTTGAAGATTTTAAACGATGTCTTCGGTATCCACCGCTGCCACACCATTTTCAATTGCACCCTGGCCTGCCCGCGCGAGATACAGGTTACGAAAGCGATTGGCGAGGTCAAGAAGGCGATTGCTACGGGAAGTTTGGAATAAAGACCAACCTCCCGCAGGGTTTAAGCCTGTGGGAGGTTCGATTTAATGCTATACTAAACTTGGCCTGCCAGCAGGAACAGCGCACTATTGCTGTTGTCTCCCCTATGAACGAGTGTTATAAGATTATGGGTTCAACATCGACAAAACTTTGTCGATGATTTTACACAGCGATGCCGATGACTTGGAACAGGTTACGCATCTCCACTTGAAGGGCAGCATAGATTATTACTCTTGAAAAACTACACCAACCGCGAAGATTTTTGGGGATGTTTACCGCGAAGCACACAAACCTACGCTTCCTTAAACTTACCCCCACCTCCACGTCGTCCCGTCTTTGCTGTCTTCGATGGTCACGCCGAGTTCCTTGAGCCGGTCGCGGATCGTATCTGAAAGCGCCCACAGTTTCTGCTTGCGCAGTTCGGCGCGTACTTCGAGCAGCAAATCAATAAATTTGTCCGCGCCGCCCGCGCCGGTTTTTTCGGCCAGGCGCAGGCCGA
>JBDRTP010000414.1:0-3144 GCA_043823965.1 Chloroflexota bacterium | reverse complement strand
CGTTTGCGAACCGCTCCTCAAGGAGTTCGGCTTCCACCCTCTCGCCATTGACGACGCCCTGCAAGAGACGCACACGCCCAACGTGGACGATTGGGGTGAGTATGTTTATATCGTCCTGAACGCGATGGTCTTTAATGATGACCCCACAAAGGGCTCATTAAATACCAATGAATTGGACGCTTTTCTGGGCCGCAATTATATTGTTACTCATCACGATCAGGTTATCCCTGCCCTTGACGAGGTATGGGATGCCTGTCAACGTGACGCGCGGCACACCCAATCCGGCGCGGACCATCTGATGTACAAGATTGCCGACCACATCGTGGCCGGCTATATGCCGATCGTCAGCGAAATTGACAGGGAAATTGACGAAATCGAAGACCAGATCTTCGACCGCCCCACGCCGGAGACTCTGGGTCGTATCTTCACGCTCAAGCGCGCTTTGCTTTCCATGCGGCGTGTCATCACGCCTCAGCGCGAGGTGCTGAACAAACTGGCGCGTGACGATTACCTGGTCATTGACCCAAAAGACCGGGTCTTTTTCCGGGATGTGTACGATCATCTCGTCCGTTTGCACGACTTGAACGAGAGTATGCGCGACTTGGTCAGCGGCGCAATGGACATCTATCTCTCGGTCATCAACAACCGCATGAACGAGGTGATGAAAACGCTGACCGTCATCACGTCGCTCTTCATGCCCATCTCTTTCGTGGCCGGGTTCTTCGGCATGAATTTCTTCGCGCCGGCCGTCCAAATGACCAGATGGACGGATCAAACAGCCTTTATCGTGATGTTGCTAATCACTCTCCTGGTACCGATCAGCATGTACATTTGGATGCGCCGCCGGACTTGGGTCTAACTTAATAAACCCTCCTAAAAAGTGCCAAAAAGTGCTTGACACAGAACGTATGTTCGTGTTATATTGTTAGCACAAATGTACGATTAACCAGGAAAGGAAGGCTCTTATGGTGAGAACGCGCAGAGGTTTAACTGAACGACATCATAATATCCTACACTATTTAGATAAGCGGCTCAACGAGCGCGGATACCCTCCCTCCATCCGCGAGATCGGCGAGGCCACCGGGATTTCATCCACCTCAGTCGTCACTTATTACCTCAAGCAATTGGTCGAGTTGGGTCTGATCGAACGCGACCCCAAGTTCTCACGCGCCGTACGGTTGATTAAAGAACCCGAACTCAGCGTACCTCAGCGCGTGGCCGAGGCTGTCCAAAACGTGGTCGCCGTGGCAGACGAATTGCTCAGCATCCCCATCGTGGGTCGTATCTTCGCCAGCGCACCGGTGCCGGTTCCGCCCTCGGATTTCAACTACTACGATGCTGAAAGCAGCATCAACATCGCGCGCAGCTTGCTCCCGCGGCGCGAAAAAGGCACTGAGCTTTTTGCCCTGGAGGTAAAAGGCGACTCGATGATTGACGCCATGGTCAATGACGGCGATATTGTCATCATGAAACACGCCGAACAGGCCAACAACGGCGAGATGGTTGCCGTATGGCTGGAAGATAAAGACGAGACCACGCTCAAGTATTTCTTCAGGGAAAAAGGTCGTATTCGCCTGCAACCCGCCAATCCCACTATGCAGCCAATCTACGTCAATAACCCCAAGGCGGTCAAGATACAAGGCAAAGTGGTGGTTGTCATTCGCAAGGTCGAATCGACCGCGGCATAGACCAAACCTGCTTCTCTTCCATCATCAACCTCGCCGCTCGCCTCCCAATCTCGACCGCGAAATTCGTTCCCCGGTCCCAGGGATAAACCTGGCTCATCGAAGCAAAGTACAGCCCCTCCAGCGGCGTCGTAATATCCGGAATATTCTGCGAGTGATTCACCAGCGGCACGGGCTGGGCATAGGCAGTGCGGAACAGCCAGGCCTTTCTCACCCAGTCCCGTTCGAAATTGGGGTTGAATTTCTTTAGCGACGGCAAAAAGCGCTCCAACATTTCCTCCTGGCTCAGGCGGAAGAACTCGTGCTCCGCCTCCAGGTAATCGCCCATGTAGACGATATGATCGCCGCCGAAATGCTCTGGCGGGACATAGTTGGTATGCTCCACCAGCGCCAGGAAGGGATACCCTGCCTTCTTCGGCAGGTTGTACCAGTAATAACCATCCTCCGAGAGTTGATATTTGAGCGCCAGGGCCATCACCACCGCGCCCATGGACTTCATGCCTCTCAGCCCATGCAAATATTCTTCGGACAAAGACGGAACAAGCCGGGTCATCGCCTCGGGCGAGAGCGTGACCAGGACCTGGTCATACCCCTCGGTCGTCTCACTGCGGACGCTTACCTGACCTGAGCCTGCCTCCAGCTCGAGGCGCGTCACCGGCGTCTGTAGGCGGATCTCGACCCCCATCCCCCGCAGCCGGTCTGCAAACATGTCGGCGAACTTCTGGAACCCGCCCTCGAACGTACCCAGGCGCGTCGTGCGCGCCTTGAGCCGCGCCCACATCCAGGCCATGTTGACCTGTTGGTAATAGCGCTCGCCGAACTTGCCGACGACGAGCGGCTGCCACATCATCTCGTAGACTTTGTCCCCGGCCCATTTGCGCAGCCATTCGTCCACGGTATATTTTTCGAGGGCTTTCCAGTTATTCGTCAGCCGCAAGAACACGCCCACAAGCCCGAAACGGATTTTATTGATACCGAATCCCAGCCCGGGAAAGAGCAGGGCTTTGAGGATGGAATCAAACGGGTAGAATTTCCCCGCGTGGTACATCACCGTATACGGGCGCGGAAAGAGCACTTTATCCTTCCAGCCGAGTTCTTCGATCAGGCCGAGCATGTGCTTGTCGCTGGCGAACCAGTGATGATAGAACTTCTCGGCCGACCAGTCCCAATGCGGCTCTTTGAACCCGCTGGCCAGCCCGCCGACGCAATCCGCCGATTCGTAGATGGTCACTTTGTGACCGGCTTTACGCAAGTCATACGCGGCGGCCATGCCGCTGAAACCGGCTCCGATAATGGCAATTTTCATGCTTGACTCCTGTGTGTACAGGGTGTATTATATGTTTAGTGATCGGGTGGCCCAGGGACCTGCCAGCACACCACTGGTGGCTGAACTGGGTGTACCCCCCGCGAAGTCGTTACGGTAGGCCAGGTAAACCCTGGAGCATTGAAGCAGAACCGC